>CBDTUH010000016.1:0-21683 GCA_965363375.1 uncultured bacterium | reverse complement strand
TCGTAAGCACCTGCCAGCACCACGTCTTTTACTTTAAATGGTTCTGGCGACGATACAATGCCAATCATGCCGTTTGCCACGGTGATGCCGTAATAATTCTGCGGGTCAATTTTATCTGGCTTTATTACCCAGGGGTCGATTTTTTGAGCCAGCAATGGCGTATATAAAATAGCAGCAACAAGAATGGTTAAAAGGAAATTAAGACGTTTCATATGCAAGTTTAAAAAAGCAGTTCATCTAATTTACAGTAAAAACATTTGGATATGTTTACCGGCGATTTAATTTTATAACAATTGATTTATAGGTTTGTTTATGAGAAAATGGCTGATAGGTTTGTTTTTGTTGCTGCTCATCTTTTTTGTAGGTGTTTATTTCCTGTTGCCGGCGCAGCAGGTGGTTTCCCATTTTACATTGGTGGGCGCCGGGCAAAGTAGTGTGTACCGCTGCCTATCGGATGAAGCATGTATACAAAAATGGTGGCAAGACGAAAAGGAGCAAAACAAGACTTCACAACGCACGCTGCAAAAGGACGGTTATCATTTCCAGTTTGTGCCCCGGCTTGGCAATGTTGTAACAGCCGAAATAAAAAACGGGAGTACAGTTATACAAAGCTCTATTGCTGTCTTGAATTTGCAGGTCGATTCATCAGCCGTGGAATGGAAGGCCAGCCTGCCACAAACGAGAAGTCCTTTCAAAAAACTGGAACATTATTTTATTGCCAAAAAACTGCGTGCACAAATGTCGCAACTCATGGGGTGCTTTCAGCAGTTTATGGTAGATGATAGTAAAGTTTATGGATTAGATGTAAAAGGCGCTAAAGTTACCGATACTATGGTGGTTACTACCAGTGTAATGACCGATCATTACCCAACAGTTGAAGATTATTACAGGCTGGTAGAACAATTGAAAACCTATATTGCTTCAAATGGTGCGCAGGAAACCAATTTTCCGATGCTCAATATTTCCGAAGTGCAAAACCGTTACCAGGCGCGTGTGGCCATACCGGTAAGCAAGCAACTACCATCATCCGGCAATATTGCGTTTAAGCGGCTGATACCCGGTAATATTTTAATAGCAGAAGTAAAAGGTGGTGCGCACACGGTTGATAAAAGCCTGCAGCAATTGGAAAACTTTGTAGCAGAAAAAGGGTTGAGCGCACCTGCCATTCCATTTCAATCATTAATAACAAACAGGCTGCAGCAAAGGGATACCACGCAATGGATCACACGGCTGTATTACCCGGTTTATTGAATAAAGTTTAAAAGGGAAAAGAGACGTTTAGAAGAAATAAAAAATGCAAAAGGAGAAATGTAAAACGGGTTACACTCATTTCTTTTTCTACTTGTATATTCACGAAGTATCTTAAAAGGAAAAAGAGACGTTTTTATTTTCAGCTTTTGTAATTCTACTCATCTTCTGTTGTGTCACACTCTTGTATATTCAGTAATGCTATTGGGCCATAAAGGGGCAACAGGCGTTTTAACCAATACTACTATTTTAACCAGTATCAGTAATACAAAAGGAAAAACAGACGTTTTATTTTTCAAAACGGATAATTTGTGTGCTGTCGTTGTTTTTGGCAAGAATAAAGGCTTGCTGTTTTCCTAATCGAATCGGTTTTATGTAACGAACCTGCCCTTTAACGGCAACACCATTCAAGACTTCGGTTTCAAATTGGCCGCGGCCTTTGTTAATGAGTAGTGTACCAAAGTCAGCATCGTAGCGCCCCATCTGCATGTTGTTCTCGTAAAAATTTCCCATCAGCAATACATCAGGCAACGCATCACCATTGGCCTGCAACACCACGGCGCTACGGTATGAAGTCAGTTGCGCCTGCCAGGGCAACGCCTGAACGGTGAAATTGAAATTACCATTGTTGATAAGAACCGAGTTTGAGAAATAATCAGCAGAGAGCATATCTGCACTCTTTAATTTTTCTGCAGAAAAAATTTCGGATAGTGATGCTTTGGCAAGGTGCTCGGCATACAGGAATTTCTTTTTTAAAACCGGTACTTGCTTTTGCAGTTCATCTTTATTGGCAAATGGAAGTTCTTTGCCGTTGAGGTAATACGTGAGTAGTTGTTCTTTTTTATCGTTGCCGTCGAAGTCCGCAAAGTAAAGTTGCACCGGCTCTTTTTCAGTTGCTTTTAGACGGCTGTTGAGGCCCTGGTTTCCCGCAATAAAATCAGTATCGCCATCACCATCAATATCAAGGGGCAGCAAAAAGTTCCACCAGCCTTTTTTATCGCTAATGTATTTTTTTTCAAAACTTTTCCCCCTGTTTACAAATGCCAGCATGCCATCCCATTCCAGCGCCATCAGCAGGTCGGCATCACCATCGCCATCTATATCATGCCACAGCGCACTTTTTACAAAACCAGCCATTGGCAGGTCTTTATTGTATTGTGCCGTTACATCTTTAAAGCCACCTTTGCCATCATTCAGCAACAGGTAGGAGGCCGGTATTTGGCCATAAGCCCAAGGCACCGCGCGGCCGCCTATAAAAAGGTCTATAGCGCCGTCTCCATTAAAATCATGAGGCGCCACAGTCGAAGCCGTTATGTATAATCCTTCAAAGGCCTTTTCGTCTTTTACCAGGTTGCCGTTGCCGCTATTGATGTATAGGCGTGGCTGCAGGCGTGCATCGGTGCCATAGTATTCGTTGCCGCCGCTGGCAACCACCAGGTCCGGTTTGCCATCAGCATTTACATCAGCCCAGCAGGCATCTACATCTTCGTAAGTACTGTCCTTATCTAGCGCAGGCTGCGCTGTTTTACTGAATTTTCCTGCAGCTGTTTGCAAAAACAAAACCCCTTTTTTCCCTTTTGATGCACCCATGAAAACATCTTCCAGTCCGTCGCCATCCGCATCGCCGACAGCCATGGCCGGCCCTTCTCTGGATACCATAAACGGAATGAGAGGTTCGCGGTCAAATTCAACAAAAGGATTTTCTTCGTGCCGGTGCAGCAAGGCGGTTTGCTGGGTAATGTCGGTTACTCTTTTTGTGTTGTTGATGTACGCCTGCTGCAATTGTGTATAATCAAACCGTGGCAAGCCTTTTTGATAAGTTATTGAAATTGTTGCTGAATCGCCAGCCTGTAAAGTTTGATAGGTATTGTCGGGCCATATCAATAACATGCTGTCTAATGCTTCGTTGCCGAGGCCAATGTGCAGCGGCATTTCCATGCTGGACAAAAAGCCACGCACGCCATATTTTTCATAAGTTTGAATTCCTTCTTTTTTATAAACTATCACACGTGCGCCAACGGCATTAATGTTGTTTTGTGGCCCTTTTAATTTCACAGATAAGGCTTTGTTTTCTTTTCTATCGCTGCTCCCATTTTCGTACAACAAAACGGGATCGTCCACATTATTTACAATAATATCCAGGTCGCCGTCACCATCTAAATCAGCATAAATGCTTCCGTTGGAAAACGTTGGTAAATCGTTTTCGATTGTAGAAGACAAATCACTGAAAGAAACATTACCCTCATTTTTAAAAAACTTATTAGGCAGCTTTATCTGCGGAAACTTTTCAATCAGTGCCATATCGCTTTCCGCCAGCTTATTGTCGCGGATCTTTTGCTGCACTTCGTCGTTGGAAATGTAGTTGATATAATCAATATCGTTGAGCCGCTTGGGAATGCCGTTGGATATAAAAAGGTCTTTAAGGCCATCGTTGTCAAAGTCCATCCAGAGCGGCGCCCAGCTCCAGTCCGTAGCAGCAATGCCGGCATAAAGTCCTGCTTCGCTAAACAAGCCATTGCGTCTGGCCAATTGCAGGTTGTTGCGCGGGTATTGATGGTTATAGCCAAGCCCGAGCTTCATGTTAAAAATGTTGTATTCATCTTCGCCTAGGGAGCGTTTCAGAATATATGGATCGGCAGGCAACATGTCCAGCGATATAATTTCCGGGTAAGCATCGTTGTTGATGTCGGCCACATCTACACCCATCGAAAACTGGCTGGTGTGCATCAGGCGCTCAGTTGTTTCATCCTTAAAAGTGCCATTCTGTTGGTTGATGTAGAGATAATCGTTTTCATGAAAATCATTGCCGATGTACAGGTCGGGGTAGCCATCCAAATTAATGTCGGAAACTGCAATGCCAAGGCCGTAACTAATGGCTGAACTATGAATGCCGGTGCTTTCGGTTACATCGGTAAACTTTTCTCCGTCATTCCTGAAGATACGGTCGCCGGCCAGCGCATTGTAAGTGCCTAAAAAATTCTTACGTTCAGAAAAATTTCCGGTCTGATGAATAGAATGATTGAGCAGGTAATGATCGAGATCGCCATCACTATCGTAATCCAAAAAAGCGGCCTGTGTACCAAAGCCCGAAAAATCAATACCATATTCGGTTGCTTTATCGGTGTAAAAGGGTTCGCCCATTTCATTGACACCTTCGCACACCAGCAACTGGTTTTTGCTTTGCAGCATTTCGTAGTTGCCTACTTTACTTACATAAATATCCAGCAGCCCGTCGTTGTTAATATCTACCACCGATACACCGGTTGACCAGCCGCCATCCTGCGGAATTTTAGCCGCTAATGTTACATCCTTAAACTGTAAGGCTCCTTTATTTAAAAAAAGTTTATTCTGTCCCTGGTTAGAAGCGAAGAACAAATCAATTTTTCCATCGTTATTGAAATCGCCTGCACCAATGCCGGCGCCATTGTAAAAGTACATGTAGTGAAACATGTTGAACTCGGGCGAAGGCGTGAGTTTGTTGGTAAAGTGCAGCCCCGTTTCTTCTGCCGTGCGCGCCGTAAACAAAACATTCTCCTCCTTTTTGCTGCGGCAGCCTGCGAGCAGCATAAAAGCCAAAAGGAAAAAGAGAGGTTTTTGTAAACGGACAAATAACATATGGTGCTGCCTTTGTAGTTAGTTTAATCTTTTTTTTGCGAAAAGTTGATATTGTAAAAAAGCGGAGAATCATCATTCTGCAAAAACAGCAAACTTTGCTTTGTGTTATTTTTGATTGCTACAATATCTCTTACCACACCGCGTATTTCTAAGCCCGATGCAGCCGGTGAAAGCCATTGAAATTTCCTGTTTCCCCTGTTTATTAAAACATGACCATAGCTGGCATCGAGCCTTGAGAACTGTGGCAAGGTTTCAAAGTTATTGCCACCCATCACCAGGTCCATTCTACCGTCGCCATTTACATCTGTGCAAGCAATCGCATTTACCGAAGAAAACTGCACCTGCGGCGGCAGTGCCTGCACGGTAAAGCGGCCGTTGCCATCATTAAAAGCAATGCAGCTGCTATTGTAGGAAAACTCTTTTATCAATGTGTTTTTCAGTACGTCCTCAGCAAACAATTCCTGCATCGATTTTTTGGCAAAGTCTACATACTTTAAATTTTGCTTGCGCAAGGATGCGATCTGGTCGGTTACTTCTTTTTTGAGAAACACCGGTGCATCTTTTCCGTTGACCGTTCTTGTAATAATTTTTTCGCCGGTGCCGTTGCCGTCAAAATCTGACAGCCACAACTTCACAGGTTTGTCTTTTGTAGGCTGCAGGTAAAAGTTTTCGCCAATGTTACCCAGTATCAAATCTTCATCACCATCGCTATCAATATCTGCAGCGGCAATGGTTTGCCACAGGCCTTGCAAAACGTCTAAATTTCCTTTTAACTCCGTAAAGCTTTTCCCATTAAAACTAAAAATGCGCGGCGCCATCCATTCGCCTACTACCACCAGTTCTTTTTTCCCATCCTTATTTACATCTACCCAGGTAGCGCCTGTAACCAACCCTATTGACGCCATCTCAGGATTAATGGTTTTAGTTATGTCTGTAAATTTTCCGCTGCCGTTGTTTATTAATAAAAGACTTTGTGGTGGTGGGCCATAATTCTGCGGAATGTTCCTGCTGCCAATAAAAAGGTCTTCATCTCCATCGCCGTCAAAATCATAAGCTGTCATTACCGAAGTGTTCATGCCGCTGCCGGGCAATGGAGTAGCATCAGGTGTAAAGGTTCCTTTGCCATCATTGCGGTACAGGCGATTTTGCAATCCAAAACTGCCTGTAGGCAAATGATTGCCACCCGCGCCGGTAGCCAGGTCCAGGTCGCCATCGCCGTCGCTATCAAAAAATAAAACTGCTGTCTCATCAAACCCTTTTTGTGTAAATGCAGGTTGTTCTTTTTTTACAAATCCGGTTGCTGTTTGCAAATACAGTTGTCCGTTCGCGGCAGCCGTAGCACTGATGTACATATCTTCCAATCCATCACCGTTTACATCGCCATAAGCTGCTTTGGGTCCCTGGCGCGAAAGCATTACAGGCAGTCCTCTTTCATAATAAAAGTCAGTGTATTCATCTTCTGCATGTTTGTCAAAAGGGGGATTTGCCTTAAGTAATAGTGGCTGAGTGGTTGGAGTGTTGCTTTTATAAAACGTCTCTTTTTCCTTTTGTGTTATGTTGTGTACGGTGTTTATCTGCGGTTTCTTAATTGTGGTTACGGTGCGATTGGGCCAGGTAATAGTCATAGAGTCGGCCGGCTTGGTGCCCAGGCCAATAATAATTTTATAATCTATAGATGATTGAAAGCCTCGGCTGGGAATTACTTCGCGCGTGAGCACCTGGTCGCCCTGGTACACACGCACAGTGCTGCCAATGGCAAACGTGTTTGGCGCCAAACCTTTGAGCGATACGCCTATGTAATTGTGCTGCGTCAGTTGCCGGCTGTTGTTTTTGTATACAAGGGCTTTACCATTTACATTGCTTACAATCATGTCGAGGTCGCCATCACCATCCAGGTCGCCATAGGCAGCACCGTTAGAAAAGGAAGGTTCATCCAATCCCCAGGCTGTTCCTTCATCACTAAATTTCAGGTTGCCCTGGTTGCGGAAAGCTTTGTTAGGAATGGGCTGCGATGGTATTTTGTTGATTACTTCATCCACATCTTCCTTTTTGCCGGTCATCACCATTTTCTGTATTACGTCATTGGCAAAAAAGTCAATAAAATCCTGGTCAGTTACATCCTGGTAAATACCATTGCATACAAAAATATCGAGCAGGCCATCATTATCTGCATCCAGGAAAAGGCCGCCCCAGCTCCAGTCAGATGCGGCTACACCACTGAAGTAAGCAATATCGGAAAACTTACCATTCTGGTTATTCAACTGCAGCGTGTTCTGCATGTACTGATGGTAAAAACCCTGCGAAACTTTCAGGCGGTATACATCTATATTGTCGAAAGTAGAAGTGGTCTTTAACCGGTAGTCATCATCAGGTAGCATATCGGTGGTGAAAATATCCGGGTAGCCATCGTTGTTAATGTCGCCCATATCGGCACCCATGGAGGAAAGGCTGGTGTGCTGCATACTTTCTTCAAGCGTTTCTTTATAGCTGCCATCCTGTTGATTGATGTACAGGTAATCGCGTTCAAAAAAATCGTTCGAAATATAAATGTCTGGGTATTGGTCATTGTTCACATCACCAACGGTTACGCCCAGTCCAAAACCAATCAGGCTGCCATAAATACCGGCTTCTTCGCTTACATCAACAAAACGTCCATTATTGTTTTTAAGCAAACGGTCGCCGCCACCTTTTAAAAAATCAGCAATGGGCCAGTCCTTAGCTCTCAGGGCTCGTTTGTTGGCGTAGTTGAGTGTATTAACTGGTATAAAGCTGTTGTTTAGAATGTAGCAGTCCAGGTCGCCGTCGCCGTCGTAATCAAAAAATGCAGCGTGCGTGGTGTAGCCGCTGTCTGCCAGACCATATTCTTTTGCGGATTCCTTAAAGGTCAGGTTGCCGTTGTTGATGTACAATTCGTTTTCCTGGCCAATGCCTTCCTGAAAGCCGGCATTACACACATAAATATCCAGCAAGCCATCGCTGTTGATGTCCACCATTACTACGCCAGTGCCCCATTTGCCTTGCTGTGTAAAGCCAGCTTTGCCGGTAATGTCTTCAAACTTGAAATCGCCTTGGTTGAGATATAGTTTATTTTCTCCCATATTGGAAGTAAAAAAAACATCGGGCAGGCTGTCGTTATTGATGTCGCCAATGGCCACGCCACCACCATTGTAATAGTTGCGGTAGGTAAATATGTTGAAGTCTTTTGAGTTTTGTATGTTGTTGGCAAAGTCAATACCTGTATTTTCCATTTTCTGGAAAAGCACCGTTGGTTCGCTTTTTTGCCGGCAGGCACAAACAACTAGCAGCAGGCTTGCAATCAATACATTCTGAATCCTCATGTGGTGGTGGTCGGTAAATATGAAAAAAGGTCATTATAAAAATGACCTTTTTTATTCAAACAAACAATTTAACTCTGTTAATAATCGGGGTTTTGCTCCAGGTTAGGGTTTACTGCTAAAGCTGCATTTGGAATAGGAAACAACAGGTATTTAGGTTCAGATTGTTGTCTTAAAGCTGTAGGCGCCAAAAACTTACCAAAGCGAATCTGGTCCTGTCTTCTCCAGCCATCCCAGTAAAACTCACGCTGTCTTTCGTCCAGCAGGTTGTCCAGCGTTAAAGTACCTAAAGTAGAGGCGCCACGTTTGGTTCTTATCTGGTTCACAATGGTGCGTGCTGCCGCTTCGTTGTTCGTGCGCAGCAGGGCTTCTGCCTTCATCATCAGCACATCTGCATATCGGAAGAAAATGTAGTCGTTATCAGCCTGTCCCTGTCCGCCACCATTTTTATAGTCTATCACGTAACGCTGCACGCGTATGCCGGTTACCTCCAGGTTGTTGCCGGTTTCAAGTAACTGCACTTGCGGGGTAAAGGCTAAGGGGTTTCCATTTCTGTCTTTCAGGGCTACGCCAGCTTCATTAAATTGCTGGCCTACCTGAAAGCCGATGGTCATACCGCCTACATTGGTCATGCCGGGATAAGCACCGCCACGGCGCTGGTCGCCTGCTTCAAATTTGTTGTATACATCTGCCAGGGTAGAAAAACCGTTCCAGCCACCGGGCTTCTGGTTGTAGTGGGCACCCATGTTGAAACGTGAGTTTACGCCGCCGCCCTGCACACCACCAATATTCTGGTTGGTAAAGATGTTTTCGGTAGAAATTGCATCGTTGTTAGGTGCATAGTTGTCAAACACATTATTGGCCAGCTGGTATTTGTTGCTGCTGATGATTTCATCTGCTAGGGTAATTACCTGCGCCATATCTGCCGGGGCAAACGTAGGTTGTGCACGGTTCAGAAAGGCACCTTTGTTCAGGTACATTTTCATCAGCAGCACACGCGCAGCGTCTTTGTTGGCTTTATAGGCCGGGCCGTCGGGCAGGTTGTCTCGTATTGCATTTACCTCGCTGATGATGAAGTTGATGGCTTCTTCACCTTTTAACACATTAGGCGCATTCAGCAGGTTTTCTCCGGGCTCGCGATAAGGCACCTGGCCGTAAAGATCCAGTGCCGTGTACATGGCAAAGGCGCGCACAAAACGGGCTTCTGCGGCCTGCGAGGCAGAAGGGTTAAAAGTAAGAACGTTGGTAGCGTTAAACACAATACCCAAAAGGTTATTGAAAGAGCCCAGCACATCGCGGTGGTCCGCATTCCAGGAGTGAGAGGTTAACACACGCCATACACCGTTATCATCCCAGTCGCCACCGCGGGTTGGCACCAGGGTTTCATCAGATGTGTTTTGCTGCAGGGCAAACACACCTTCCTGCCCCTGGAAGGAGCGTAGGCCATTGTATACCGCTTGTAAAAGCACATTAACGTCTGTAGTTTGTCGCAGCACTTCCTGTGCCTGCTCTTCTGTAAGGCTTGATCTCAGGTTTTCGTCCAATTTGGTACAATTGGCGAAAGTAATTGAGCTCAGTAAGACAATCGCAAGTTTATTATTTAGTTTCATAACTGTTTTTTATCGGTTTTAAAGTGAAAAGCTGATACCCAGTAAAATAGTTCTGGATGTGGGGTAAGGAATGTATTCGATACCGAAAGATGGTACACCTTCGATGGCCTTATCCGTATTTACTTCCGGGTCAAAGCCTTTGTAGTTGGTGATCACAAACAAGTTTTGACCGGTCAGGTAAATGTTTGCATTTTTCAGGTTATTACCAATGTTGCCCAGGCGGTAAGAAAGCGTGGCATTGGCCAGCTTCATAAAATTACCGCTGCTTAAGTAGCGGCTAGATGGCGTTAAGGCATTGGCCCTGCTTTCCTGTATAGAACCTCCTAAAAGGGCAGCGTCAATATTGCGGGTACCCAGGTTGCTGATGGGTAGAATACTGTTCAGCGTATTGTTATAAATCTGGTGACCAAAAGCACCATTGGCATTTACCGTCAGCGTAAAGTTTTTGTAGCTAACATCTGTGGTAATACCTAACAAGGTGTTGGGGTTGGGGTCGCCCACAAAATATAAGCTATTGCCTTTATCGGTATAAGTGCTGTTGCCCGATGCATCCAGACCTGTAAACTCGCGCAGGTAAAATGAATTTAAAGGCTTGCCGGAAGCCAGGCGCTGGCTGGTAGCACCAGATACACCCTGGCCGCTTAAGGCACCTGTTAATACACTTGGTCCATTATAGTTCTGCAGTTCGTTCTGCAGGAAAGAAGCATTAACACCTAAATTCCAGTTCAGGTCTGAACTTCTCACCAACGATGTGTTCAGGGCTATTTCTACCCCTTCGTTGATCAGGTTGCCCGGCAGGTTAATCCAGTAGCGGGTGGCCGGTGCTGGCTGAATGGCGCTGAAGTTGAACAGCAGGTCGGTTGTGTTTTTATGAAAGTAATCTATGGCACCAAATAACTTACCATTGAAAAGGTCAAAGTCAACACCTATGTTCACCTGCTTGGTGCTTTCCCATTTCAGGTCGGGGTTGGCTACGTTGGCCAGAGCAATTGAGCCCTGTCCGAAAGTATATTGTGCCTGTGCTGAACCAGCTGGAAACTCCTGGTTTCCGGTGATGCCATAGCCTGCTCTTAGTTTCAATTGGCTAAACAGGTTGCTGCCGCTCATGAAATCTTCGTTGGCAATGTTCCAGGCTGCTGCAAAAGAAGGAAAGTAACCATAGCGATTGTTTTCGCCAAACTTACTGGAGCCGTCAGCACGCAGGGTAGCGGTAACCAGATAACGGTCTCTGAAGTTGAGGATAGCCCGGCCAAAGTAAGATTGCAGCTCCGAAAGCGGGTCTGCAAACGAGTTGGTTCGGATAGAGGTCTGCGAAGCATTTTGCAGAATGTTGGTATAAGAAACAAGGTCAGAAGTAAAGTCCTGGCCGGAAATCTGGGCGCCCTGGAAATTAAATTTCTGGTACTCGTAACCTAACAATGCATTCAGGCTGAAAGATTCTGAAATATCCGTGTTATAATTCAATGTATGTGTGAATACCTGAGTGTTCAACTCGTTGTTGCCATAAAATGCAATACCGCGGTCTTGGATGCCTTCAATTTGCGTGGTGGGTGCCACCTGAGCCCTGCGCACACCTACCTGGTGGTTGATGCCGTATAGAAAGCGATACTCCAGGCTATTCAAAATTTTATAGCCAACAGATGCATTGGCCAGCACGCTGGATACGCGGGCATTGTCGTCATACTCTTCCAGCATGGCCAGCGGGTTAATGATGTCGCCGCCCGGCCTGTCGAGGGTGCCGTCTGATTTTCTTAAGTTGCGGGTGGGGTTCCACACCAGGGCCTGCGATATAAGGCTGCCACGCGCACCGGCATTGTTGGTTACTGGTGCTATCTGCTCACGGTTATGAGATGCCAATACATTAAAGTCAAGGCTTAGTTTGCGGCTTTCTAAAAACTGGTACTGACCATTGATGTTAGCTGTATACTTTTTCAGGTTGGTTTCTTTAATAATACCATCCTGGTTGTACATACCAAAGGCTGCACGGTATTTACCCGCATCGCTACCACCGCTGATGCCTACATTATAATTCTGGGTGATGCCTTTTCGGGTGATGGCATCAAAAGCATCTACATCTCCACCAAAGTCGCCGGTGGTAAGGTTGTACGATTTTAAGGCATTGCGGTATTCACCGGCATCCAGCACCTCGTATTTTCTTAAAATAGAGCTTACGCCGGCAGAGGCGTTCACATCAATTTTAGGTTCGCCGGAAATACCTTTGCGTGTGGTAATTAATATAACACCGTTGGAACCGCGCGAGCCGTAGATGGCGGTTGCCGATGCATCTTTTAATACATCCATAGATGCAATATCAAACGGGTTGATAAAGTACATGGGGTCTGATGCCGGTGTTTGGCCCAGGCCGCCTACATCCAGCCCTGGGCGGGCAATGCGGCCATCAATAGGCACACCATCTATTACATAAAGCGGCTGGTTACCTGTGCGGATAGAGTTGTTACCCCTGATCCTTACCGTAGTAGCACCACCGGGTTGGCCACTGTTGTTTACAATCAGCACACCCGCTACTTTACCTTGTATCAACTGGCTGGGCGTGGTTACCACACCGCGGTTAAAGTCTTTGGCAGAAACGGTAGCCACTGAACCTGTCAGGTCTTTTTTACGGGCTGTACCATAGCCAATTACCACCACTTCATTCAGGTCGGAAGTAGCAATTTGCAAAGTGGCATCCACTACGTTGCCGGAAACGGTTACTTCCTGCGGGGTGTAGCCCACGGCAGTAAAAAGCAGTACGGCATTGTCGGCAGCCTGAATACTGAATTTACCTTCGTTGCTGGTTTGCGTAGCTACATTGGTGCCTTTTACTGTAACCGTAACCCCCGGAACGGGTTCGCCATTAGGGTCTGAAATGGTTCCGGTAACAATTCTGGTTTGAGCAAATGTTGTTTGTAGAATAACGAGAAGGAATACTACTAGCGTAGTAAGTTTGGGGATAATCCTAACTTGCATAAGGCAGTTCGTTTTTTTATTTACATTTAAATTAACTTAATTTTTGTAATCAACACACTTTATTAGCGTATTTAATACATATGTTTAATCTTCTTTGTTTTTTCATCTTTCCTCATTACACATAGTGCTGCTATTTTCTATTTTTTTAATGTGCTTTTATTAAGTTGATTTTTAATTCGTTAAACGGCTACTCGTTGTTACATTTCTATATGCATTTATTCATATGATGCTTAAGATGACGAGTAATTTTTTTTACAATTTTTATGAACAGCTTATAAACAAAATTTCAAAAGGGAAGCTTTTGGTGTATTTGAATTGCAGAAATAATTGATTAAATTTCATGATGATGCCTTTCTTACATCGCACCTGGCATTGGATTCACCAACTAATACACCGCATTATGGACAACCATCCATTAACCAATTATCATTTTACTGTGGAGTGGGGAAGCAATCATGTTGGCTTTTACGAAGTAACAGGCCTTTGTATAGAAAATGAAGTGATAGAATACCGCGAGGGGAGTAATCCTGAACACAGCACCACTAAAATGCCTGGTAAGCGCAAGTACAGCAACCTGGTGCTGAAGCGCGGCGTGATTAAAAACAACTTTGAATTTTACCACTGGATGAAAACCATCAATGGCAATATGGTAGAAAAAAGAGACGTGGTGATAAAGCTGCTGAATGAAGCGCACGAGCCGGTGATGGCCTGGCGCGCCCGCAACGCCTGGCCCTGCAAACTACTGGCGCCCGAGCTAAAAGCAAGCAGCAATGAAGTAGCGGTAGAAACAATCGAGCTGGCACATGAAGGACTGGAAGTGATTGAATAAAAACGTCTCCTTTTCCTTTTAAAATGCAAGAAATCGAGGATAGAAATTTTCTGTTATCCAGCTTACTCAAACTTGGCAATTATCAAAACGTCTGTTTTTCCTTTTAATGTAATGTGCTGTATTGCCGCTTCATTGGTTGATGGAGTAAAAACGTCTCTATTTCCTTTTCATCAAAACGTCTCCTTTTCCTTTTGGCACGCGGTACGGTTACCTCCATTTCATGCTTTTGTTTTAAAAGGAAAAAGAGACGTTTTACGAAATACTTTCTTTAGTTGCAAGTTGTTTCAATTCTACAGCCGCACCGCGGGCCTTGATCTTTTTAATAATGCGGCGGCCCATTTCAATACCGGGCTTTTCAATATACTTTTCAGAAAGTACGGCTACGCCGGCCGTAACAGCTGTAGTGAGTACTACGTTGATACAGAAAATAATTTCTGCGCTCATATAGTTTTGCAAAAGGCTGTATAAAATACGCGAACCTTCAAAGGCAAAAAGGAAATGAAACAGGTAAATGGAAAACGAAAGCTGGCCAATGCGGGCTAATATCTTATTGCTTAAAAAAGAAAACTCTTTAAAAATCAGGAAAAGAAAAAAGAAGGAAATAGCCGGCAAAAAAGAAAGCAGGCTAATGCGGGTAGTGTGGTAATTAAAAACGAAAAGTGCAATGCAGGTAAATCCTGTAAAAGAAAACAGCAGCGCTGCTTTATCCCAACGGTTGCTTTTGGATAAGTTTTTTGATTTGAAATATAGGGACATACCCATCAAAAAAACCGGCAGCTGGCAAATGATATTGAAATAAAGAAAGCGGCCGTTTTGCTTAAAGTATTTGAAGTTTTCATACTGCACCACTTCAGTTGCAAAAAACTCCATTGTGTTGATGGCAATAAAACTGCACAGGAAACCTATAATTGGAATTAGCGACAGTGCGCGGTCGTTGTTCTTATACTTATTATATATCAAAAAAATGAAGGGGAAAATAAGGTAAAAAATCATTTCGGTACCAATGGACCAGCCGCCGGGCACCACGCGGTTGTTGGCATCGCCAGGCACAAAACCATTCAGGAAAAATACATTGGCCAGTATGTTGGGCAGCGTGTACCAGTCGGCACGGGCAATGGCGCCGCCTTCCATCAGCGGCTCTATTACGCTGTGATAAATAAAATAGATTGGTATGCCCAGGTAGTACAGCGGCGCTATTCTAAAGTATCTTCTTACATAAAAGGTTTTAAGGTTTTCGCCGGCATTGTTGCGGCGGTCCATCGAAAGGCAAAGTGTAAAGGCCGATACCACAAAAAACAGTTGCACACCCATCTGCCCGTAATCGGAAAGGGTTTGCATGGCGGTGTTCATGGTGGGCAGGTGCCAGTCGGCGTGGTTCAATATCACCAGCAAAATGGCAACGCCGCGCAGGCAATCGATAAACTGCAATTTATTGGTGCTTTCTGGTGTTGATGATAGTTTGGTCATTCGGCAACGGGTTTAAATAAGGTATCGCGTTAAAGAATTTCTTTAACTGAAAAATGCTTTTGGTGCAGGTATTCAGAAAGGATATTACCAGGCCATGTAAAGTGCCTGAAAAAGGTCAATCAATAAAAGGAAAGGATAATGAACGTGTGCAAAAGCATTACCGAAAAAATTGCACCAATTTTACCAATCTCAATTTATTTTGATGAAAGAAACAATGTTTTCTTTTTTTACCGCTTTTAGAAGTTGAAAATATTTTGTTCAATTTTTAATTTCCTTTTTCTAAGAAAAATTGTACAGCCGTAGTTGAGTAATATTTTCTACAAATAAAAAAGCACCTTAAAGGTGCTTTTACTATTAAAATTATAGAGTTTAAAAACGTCTCATTTTCCTTTTAACTAGTGTTCCAATTTGTCTACTACTACTTTATAGTGAGGGTCTTCCCAATAGTTTACATCAATAATTTCTCCTGCATTATGGAGCAGCAGGCGGCAGTCTTCGCTCAGGTGGCGCAGGTGCACTTTTTTGCCCACTTTGCGGTAGCGTTCGGTTACTTTGTTTACGGCATCTATGGCGGAGTGGTCGGTCACGCGGCTTTCCTTAAAATCAATAATCACTTCATCGGGGTCGTTTACAATATCAAACTTTTCCTGGAAGAGCGCAACGGAGCCAAAGAACAAGGGGCCAAAAATTTCGTAGTGTTTAATGCCGTTCTGATCGATAAACTTGCGGGCGCGAATACGCTTGGCGCTTTCCCAGGCAAAGGCCAGCGCGGAAATAATAACACCCGATATAACGGCTACGGCCAGGTTGTGAAAGAATACAGTGATGAGGGTAACCAGTATCATTACAATAATATCGGTTTGCGGCACCTTTCTAAACACTTTTAAACTGGCCCACTCAAAGGTGCCGATGGCTACCATAAACATCAGCCCCACCAGCGCTGCCATCGGTACTTTTTCTATGAGCGAAGAACCAAAAAGCACAAACAGCAATAATGCAACAGCGGCCACAATACCCGATATACGCGTGCGGCCGCCCGAGCTTACGTTGATGATGCTTTGCCCGATCATGGCGCAGCCGCCCATGCCGCCGAAAAAGCCAGTGGTTACATTGGCCACGCCTTGTGCCACGCACTCTTTATTGCCGCGGCCGCGGGTTTCGGTCATTTCATCCACTACGGTCAGTGTCAGCAGGCTTTCTATCAAACCCACCAGGGCCATAATAAGCGAGTAAGGAAAAATGATCTTTAATGTTTCAAAAGTAAAAGGCAACTGAGGCATGTGAAACTGCGGCAGCCCACCGGCAATGGAAGCAATATCGCCCACCGACCTTGTTTCAATTCCCAAACCAATAATAATGGCTGAAACCACCAGCAATGCCGATAAAGAGGCAGGAACCGCTTTTGTTATTTTGGGTAGAAAATAGATAATGGCCATGGTAAGCAGTACAAAACCCAGCATAATGTAAAGTGGTGTACCTGTAATCCAACTTGTGTTACCTGCCGCATCGGTGGTTTTAAACTCGGTGAGTTGCGCCATAAAAATTACAATGGCAAGCCCGTTTACAAAGCCATAAATAACCGGGTGCGGCACCAGGCGGATGAATTTTCCAAGCTTTAAAGCGCCAATGGTTATTTGGATAAGGCCCATTAAAATAACAGCGGCAAACAGGTACTCCACACCGTGGGATAGAACCAGGCTTACCACCACTACGGCAATAGCGCCGGTAGCGCCGGATATCATGCCGGGCCGGCCGCCCAGTATGGCTGTAATAAGTCCAATAATAAACGCCGTGTACAAACCCACCAGCGGGCTTACGTTGGCAATAAGCGAAAAGGCTACGGCCTCCGGCACCAGTGCCAGCGCTACTGTAAGGCCCGACAATATTTCGTCCTTAACATTAATGTTTTTCTTACGTAGTTGTTGAACAAACGTCATAAATCAATAGATATGTAAATCGTAAAAAATGAGACACAGCACCGTTAGCCGCCGCACTACAGGGGCAGAAGATTAATCAGGTAAACAAACACCTTAAGGTGGAGTAGGAATAGATATGATACCAGTGCTTTTCATTGGCCGCGAAAGTAAACCAATTCATACAAACAGCCAAGCTGCGTATTAAACGTCTCCTTTTCCTTTTGGCTCCGTATCGGCTTTACTTTTTTAAAAGGGAAAAGAGACGTTTTTAAAATGCAAGGTTAAGGTTTACATATCTGATGAATTTGCTTTTTTAATCGCCGTTTAAGTTTTCCTCAAAACGTCTCTTTTTTCTTTTAACTACAGGTTCCCCTTTTTTAATTCCTGCACGGCAAAGTCGGCCGCACGCGCAGAAAGGGCCATGTAGGTAAGCGATGGATTTTGGGTGGCGGTAGATGTCATGCAGGCGCCATCGGTAACAAACACATTTTTGCAGTGGTGCAGCTGGTTCCAGCCATTGAGCATGGAGGTGCCCGCATCGCGCCCCATACGCACGCCGCCCATTTCATGTATGTCCAGTCCGGGTGCCTGCTTGCTGTCTTCTGCTTTTATGTTTACAAAACGTGCTTTTTCAAACATGTCTACTGTTTGCTCCAGGTAATCCTTCACCATTTTTTCATCGTTGTCATCATAGTCGATGCTGATGTTGAGCAGCGGCATGCCCCAGGCGTCTTTTTTATTTTTATCGAGGCTTACATAGTTGCTTTCTTTAGGTATGGTTTCACCCATCATGTGCGAGCCTACGCTCCAAGGACCCAGCTGCGGATTGTTTAAATTATCTTTTAATGCATTGCCTACGCCATCGCTGTTGCGCACCATGTACCGGCTTGAGTGAAAGCCCATGGCGTAGCCGCGCAAAAAATCAGTTTCTTGCTGGTGCACATTTCTAAATCGCGGTATGTAGCCACTGGTGGGCCGGCGACCTTCGGAGGTAAATTCTTTAAAGCCCTCGTATTCGGCCGACACACGCGCGCGGTAATTGTGAAAAGCCACGTATTTGCCCAATGTGCCACTATCGTTGCCAATGCCATCAGGAAAGCGGTTGGATGTAGAATTGAGCAGCAGCAAATTGGTATTGAGCGCGCCGGCATTTACAAAAATGATTTTAGCATAATATTCAATTATATTCTTGCTGTCGGAATCTACCACGCGCACACCAGTTGCTTTGCCTTTGCTTTCGTCGTAAATAATGGAATGCACCACCGAATTGGGTCGTAAGGTAAGATTGCCGGTTTTTTGCGCCCAGGGCAGGGTAGACGCATTGGAACTAAAGTAGCCGCCAAAGGGGCAGCCGCGGTAGCAAAGGTCGCGGCGCTCGCAGCGGGCGCGGCCCTGTTGCGTATGTATGGCATCGGGCTCGGTAAGGTGCGCGCAGCGCGCATAAATTACCAGCCGGTCTTTATAATTTTTGGCAACGGCATCTCTAAAATAATTTTCTACGCAGGTCATTTCCAGTGCAGGCAAAAACTCGCCGTCGGGCAGTTGCGGAATGCCATCTTTATTGCCACTGATACCGGCAAACTTTTCAACATAGCTGTACCAGGGTGCCAGGTCGCTATAGCGTATGGGCCAGTCCACCGCAAAGCCGTCGCGCGCCGGGCCTTCAAAGTCAAACTCACTCCAGCGCTGCGTTTGCCGCGCCCACAATAAGGACTTACCACCTACCTGGTAACCGCGTATCCAGTCAAAAGGTTTTTCCTGGGTGTAAGGGTGCTCTACATCTTTTACAAAAAAGTGCGCGGCATCTTCTCTAAACGCATAGCACTTGCTCACTACCGGGTTGGCGTCTGTTACTTCTTTCGGCATTTGCCCGCGGTGCTCAAACTCCCATGGAAATTGGTTGGCCGTAGGGTAATCTTTAATGTGCTTTACATCGCGGCCGCGCTCCAGCAAAAGGGTTTTCAGACCTTTTTCTGTCAGTTCTTTGGCGGACCAGCCACCGCTGATGCCCGAGCCAATTACGATGGCATCAAAAGTTCGGTTCTGCAGGCTATCGTTGTTTATTCCCATGGTGCTGTTATACGGTGTAGGCTTTTTTGTTGGATGGCTTTACCGGCACGCAGCCTTTAAAGTTGCCGGGAACTAATTGGTAAGGCTGCACTTCGGTCAGGTAATATTTCGAGGTAACGTAGGCCTGAACAGTGAGCCCTTTCAGTTTTTTGTAAAATGCCATGAGGTCTTCCGGTGCGCCGTCTCCTTTTTCTATGGACAATAAGATTTGTTCGCGCTCTGCAGGTGTTGCTTCTGTAAACGTCTTGTTTTTCTTTTGTTCGCTAAATTTATCCAGCGCTCTCAGCCCTTTTAAAAAGGTTTGCTGTTCTTCTTTGCTACTCAGGTCGTCGATCATTTTCAGTGCAAACAGGTGGGTGTACAGGTCTTTAGCGCCGGGCGCGTCTGTGGCGGGTATAATGGTTTCCGACACTTCTGCCAGCAGCGCTTCTTCGGCAGCGCTCACCTGCATATTTTTCAGCAGTATGCTTGCTTTGCTTTTTTCCGGCACACAAGCGGGCAGCACCAGCACGCCGCCGGTTACAATCAGTAAGTTCTTTATTAAGGCACGCCGGTTCACAGGCTTTTAATTTTTTATTAAATCAAAACGTCCCTTTTTCCTTTTGCTTTACCGCATGTAATACTACAAAAGTTTTCACACCTTTAGCCTCTTTGCAGCGACAGGCTTGATCGGTTAAAAGGAAAAACAGACGTTTCAACAATTACAGGAAATGAAGCTAGCCATACCCCTTTTCTTTTCATGGTATTTTTTTACCCTTTTCAAGTATTTTTTTGTCTTAATCTATTTTATTACCCTGTTGTTGATGATGATACATTTCCTTTAAAATCGCTTTAATGCAAGCCTGGCTTTGCCGGTAATAAAAAGTATGGCGCATGGCACCGGAGTTTTTTAAAGCGTAGCGCTCAGTAATAAAAAGTTGGAAACCGCTTATATTTAGAAATTATAAATCATACGGCTAATGCTGCCATGGAAGTGATGTTTGCAGGTAATTGCAACGCCCGCATCTTTGGTTCAGTGGTAATGCCGGTTGAATAATACCAACTGTTTTATTATGTTATTACTCGGAATAGATGTAGGAACATCATCCATAAAAGTGTCGGTAGTAGATGCCGCTACCACCCAATGCATTGCACAGGCACAATACCCCGAAACGGAAACGCCCATTACTTCATTGCGGTCGGGCTGGGCCGAGCAATCGCCGCAAATGTGGTGGCAGCATGTGCAGCAGGCCATCCAAAAAGTAGTGCAGCAAAAGACTTTTAATGCAAAAGATATTGGCGCCATTGGCATAGCGTATCAAATGCATGGGCTGGTAACAGTAGATAAAGAAGGTGTGCCGCTTCGCGATGCCATCATCTGGTGCGACAGCCGCGCCGTGCCTTACGGCGAAGCGGCCGCACAAAGCATTGGTCCCGAAAAGTGTTTGGAGCGCCTTCTGAATAGCCCCGGTAACTTTACCGCCGCCAAACTAGCGTGGGTAAAAGAAAGCGAGCCGCATGTGTATGAGCGCATTGATAAAGTAATGCTGCCCGGCGATTTTATTGCTTATCAATTAACCGGAGAAGCAACTACTAGTGTAGCCGCTTTGTCGGAAGGTATTTTCTGGGATTTTAAGAAAGATGCACTGTCGGGTGACGTGATGGATCATTTTGGTTTTAGCGAAGACCTGATTCCGCCGGTGCAGCCGGTGTTCTCAAGCCATGGGAACTTGCGTAAAGAAGTGGCTGAAAGTTTAGGTTTGAAAGAAGGAATACCTGTTACCTACAAATCGGGCGACCAGCCAAACAATGCACTTTCATTAAACGTATTGCAGCCCGGCGAAGTGGCAGCTACTGCAGGTACATCGGGTGTTATTTATGGCGTAACCGATGCTTTAACGTACGACAGGCAATCGCGCGTGAACACCTTTGCACATGTGAATTATAAAGGCGACAACAAACGACTGGGCGTGCTGCTTTGCATTAACGGCACCGGAATATTGAACAACTGGGTAAAACAAAATATGGCAGCAGGTACAACTTACCAGCAAATGAATGAAACGGCGTCAAAAATTGCTGTTGGGTCGGATGGTTTACTGGTGCTGCCCTTTGGTAATGGTGCCGAGCGCATGCTGAATAATAAAATGGTCGGCGCACATTTTCTGAACATAGATTTTAACGTGCACACACAGGCGCACATTTTCCGCGCCGTGCAGGAAGGTATTGCCTTTGCGTTCAGGTATGGGCTGGATATTATGCGCGAAAGTGGCATGAATCCCGGCGTCATTCGTGCCGGCAAAGCCAATATGTTTTTAAGCACCTTATTTACCGAAGCTTTTGTAAATGCAACCGGTGTACCGGTGGAATTGTATGCAAGCGATGGAAGCGTAGGCGCTGCTATAGGTGGGGGCATTGGTGCAGGCGTGTTTAGTGAAAGCGATGCGTTCAATAAGGCAAAGCCATTGCAAATAATACAGCCAACCGCAACAGACAAATATGAAGCATATTATCAAAAATGGAAAGCAGCTTTACAAAAGCATTTATAGACGTTTGTATTTCCTTTTGGCTGTAAAAAGTAGAAGGAAAATGAGACGTTTTTGAAAAATGCAAATTGGGAAACAGACGTTTTTGTAATTAAAAGTATCAA
>CBDTUH010000015.1:0-21865 GCA_965363375.1 uncultured bacterium | reverse complement strand
TTTCACCGCCGTTAAGGGCATCAAACTGTCGCCAGGTCCAGCTAAGGGTATAACCAATCCAGCCGGTTAAGCGTCCGCTTACTTTGTTGATGAAAAATTCCGAGCCATAGCTCCAGCCCTTTCCAAATGTAAATTCCTCCTCCACATCTCTAAATGATGGCGTGTAACCTTCTTTAAACTCTATCTGGTTCTGCATTTTTTTGTAATACAGCTCCACCGATGTTTCGTAGGTATTGTTGCTAAAATTTTTAAACAACCCGGCTGCATATTGCCAGCTTATCTGCGGCTTTACCCTAAAAGTGCTGGGCACCCAAAGGTCGGTTGGCAGCGTGCTGCCGGCATTGCTTACCAGGTGTATAAACTGTAAATTGCGCGATACGGAACCTTTAAATGAAGTGCTGTTGTTGATAGCATAACGCAACGTAAGCCGTGGCTCCAGTCCATTGTATTGCACTACCCTGTCGAAGCTGCCGTATTCGGTGCTATCCAGTTTGTTGGCATCTGCATCGCGCTCAAATCTGGTGTAGGGTCCCAACTGTGTAAATGAGCTCCAGCGGAGGCCTGTGGCCAGTTTTAGCTTTTCACTTACATCCCAGTCGTCCTGTATATACAATGCATTTTCTATTGCAAATTTATTGCCTTCGCTGGGCGGGTTAAATTCCACCGAATCTTGCCGACCGGAGAATACATTAGGGGTGAATTTGTGATAGGTAGTAATGCCGCCAAATTTCAGTTTGTGCTGAGGTGCGGGGTAAAAATCAAAATCTATTTTGGCGCTGCCATCGCGAATGCCTGATGAGAGCGCCACTTCAAAATTCTCCTGCGCAGCGCCGAATTTAAATTTATAATCATTGTACAACAGTGTGGTGTTGGCAAAAAGCCGCGGGCCAAACACATGGTTCCAGCGCAGCGTGGCCGTAGAGTTGCCCCATGGAATGTTGGCATTAAAAGAGCGCGACTTATTATTAAAGTCAAAAACATCGCGGCCAAAATAACCACTTAAAAAAAGGCGGTTCTTTTCGTTGAAGCGGTAGTTTACTTTTGCATTCAGGTCGTAGAAATAGTAGCCTGAACCATAAAAGTCAGATGTCTTTTTTATAAAAGGCTTGGCTAGCGCATCCACATAAGTGCGGCGTCCCGAAAGTATAAAAGAAGCTTTGTCTTTTACTATGGGTCCTTGTAATGATAACCGTGATGCAATAAGGCCAATTCCGCCTTCGGCTCCAAACTCCTTCATGTTGCCATCTTTCATGGCTATATCCAGAACCGATGAAAGGCGGCCACCGTATTGTGCTGGCATTCCTCCTTTTATTAACGTCGTATTCTTGATAGCATCTGCATTAAAGATGGAGAAAAACCCAAACAGGTGGCCGGTGTTGTACACCACAGCATCGTCCAGCATAATAAGGTTTTGGTCAGGACCGCCACCGCGTACATAAAAACCGGCATTGCCTTCACCTGCGTTTTGCACGCCCGGCAGCAATTGAATTGTCTTTAATACATCTACCTCACCCAGCAGTGCCGGAACGCTTTTTATTTGCGAAGCAGACAGGTTCAGCTGTCCCATTTGCGCATTCTGCACATTGGCATCGCGCCTGCGGCTGTACACTACTACTTCAGACATGGCTGCAGATTTGGCAGCCAGATTAAAGTTTAGTTCGAGGTTGCTTTTTAACTCAATGGCTTGCAGCTTCGTCTGGTAAGAAACGTGGGCAACCGAAACCTCGTAACTGCCTTCATTCAGGGTAATGGAATAAAAGCCGTACTGGTTGCTGGCAGTGGCTTTTTGCTGGCCTACTATGGTTACCGTAGCGCCAATTACCGACTCGCCGGTGCTACTGTCACGGATATAGCCGTTTAGTGTAAACCTTTCTTGCGCCGATACACCTTGTACCAGTCCACACATTAAAATCAGAAATAAAAGCCGCATTATCAATTAACTCACAGGTTAGCTAAAATGTTTAAAAACCTATTTATCGCTGCGCTGCAAAATCTAATGTTTCCTTTACTTCACCGCAGGCCAGCATACCGGCTTTATACTTTGGATGGTGTTTGCCCAGATAAGGGTTGCGTATTTCTTCTTCTTTACTCAGCCAGGTGCCGGTTTCGGTATCGTTGAAGGCCATAGGGCATTGCTGCACATACACTTTTTGGTTGTCGTAACGGATGGTGCGCAGCAGATCGTACATGCCTTGAGATAAATTATTAAAGGCCAGGCGCTTTTGTTCCAGGTTGTTATTACCGGCTATGGTGGCAATGTTTTTATTAAAAGGCTCCTTATAGCTGATAGCCGTTTCGTAAATCATGCTGTCTTTTTTCAGTTCTCCAAAAGCAACATTGTCCAGGCTTTGCTGTAGTTGAGAAGCATGGCTAGAAACAGCAGCCGAATCCCAATTCACAAAAGCTTCTGATAGCGCATAGTAGTTGTCCAGCATTTTTTGTACAGACGCGTTAAAGGTATCGGAGTGCTGACTTACTGCCAGGGCCTGGGTCTGCTGCGTTTCCACTTCGGGTTTTTGGCGGGTTTCAAAAAAATACCAGGCGGCTACGCCAACCAGGGCCAGCACTACAAGTAAAAGAATTTTCTTCATGGCTCCATTCTATTTTAAGGCAAAGGTAATGCTGCCTAAAAGGATTCTGAAGCATTTTAAGAATTAGTTGCGCACCACTCCGCCTTTATAAGAATATATTTGCAGCCATTTTATACCATTTTTTATGTTGGCAGGTTTACAGAATGTTACTTTCGAATTTGGCGCCAGAACCATTGTGCGCGATGCCACCTGGCATATTCATCCCAATGAACGCATTGGCCTTATTGGCTATAATGGTACTGGCAAATCTACTTTGCTGAAAGTTTTTGCAGGCGAACTGAAACCTTCTGAAGGAACCGTGGAGCGCAGTCGCAATACCACTATTGGTTACCTGCACCAAGACCTGCTAAGCTTTGACACCTCCGAGTCGATACTGGAAGTGGCGCTGCATGCTTTTGACCGGGTAAAGAAAATTGAAAAAGACCTGGAAGAAGCCACCAAGGCACTGGAAGCCAATACCGAAGATCACGACCTGCTGATAAAATACAGCGACCTGCTGCACGAGTTGGAAGAAGCCGGCGGCTACGATGTACAATACAAAACTGAAGAAGTACTGCAAGGCTTGGGCTTCAGCAATGCCGACCTGCAAAGGCCCTACCGCGAATTTAGCGGCGGCTGGCGTATGCGCGTATTGCTGGCCAAAATGATTTTGCAGCAACCTGACCTTTTGCTTTTAGATGAACCGACCAACCACTTGGACCTTCCATCCATAGAATGGCTTGAAAAATACCTGCAGCACTATAAAGGCGCTGTGGTGATGGTGAGCCACGATAAATATTTTTTAAACCGCATGGTGAAAAAAATTGTGGAACTGTATCAAAAGGAATTGCACTTTTATACCGGTAACTACGAATATTTCGAAAAAGAGAAAGAACTGCGAATAGAAATGCAGCAGCGGGCATATGAAAACCAGCAGGACTACATTCGGCAGCAGGAAAGGTTTATAGAACGTTTTAAAGCCAAGGCCTCCAAGGCGGCCCAGGCACAAAGTATTGTAAAACGTCTTGATAGATTAGAACGTATTGAAGATGTGGAAATAGAACGCCCGAACATTCGGATCAACTTTAGTGTGGATAAAACGCCCGGTAAGGTGCTGGTGGAGCTAAAGAACATCACCAAACATTTTCCAAAACTGACTATTGTAGAAAATGCTTCTGCCGAAATTGAACGGGGCGATAAAATAGCGCTTATTGGTGCCAATGGTAAGGGTAAATCTACCCTGTTACGCATTATTGCCGGCACTGAGCCTTTTGAAGGCGAACGCAAATGGGGCCATAATATTGATGCATCATTCTATGCTCAGCACCAGCTGGAGGCTTTAGACTTGAACCACACGATTTTAGATGAAATGAAAAGCGCCGGCGCACAAAAAACCGAACTGGAACTGCGCACGCTGTTGGGTTGCTTCCTCTTTGGCGGCGATGATGTAGATAAGAAGATTAAAGTTTTGAGCGGTGGCGAAAAGGCACGCGTGGCGCTGGCCAAAACCATTACTAGTAAAGCCAATTTCTTGCTTTTGGATGAACCGACAAACCACCTCGATATACATTCAGTAGAACTCCTCATAGACGCTTTGAACCGTTACCAAGGCAGCTTCATACTCGTAAGCCACGATCGTTATTTTATTTCTAAAACAGCCAATAAGATCTGGGAGATTGTTGACCACGAGATAAAGGAATTCAAAGGCACTTATGACGAATGGATAGAATGGAACGAACGAATGGAAAAATCAGGTAATAACAAACCTGTAAAAGAAACGGCACCCAAAGTAGCGGAAAAAAAGCCGGAACCTCAAAAGCAACCGGCTCAAAACCCGGCATCTAATTCGGCAGCAAAAAAAGAACTGCAAAAGCAACAGCGCCTTTTTAGCCAGTTGGAAGAAAAGCTTGCCCGGCTGAACAAGGAAAAAGCAGCATTGGAGGCAGCCCTTGCCAACCCAGATACTTACCAGGATGTTGCAAAGTTCAAACAAACAGAAACAGCATACCAGCAAGTGGCCAGCCAAATAGCAGAAGCCAATACCCAATATGAGACAGCATTTGATAAAATAGTAAGCCTGGAAGCGGAAATAAACGGTTAAATAAAGATTCGGGAGGCTGGTATAAGAGTTGCTTGCATGGTAGTGCTTATTAAGCAATCTTAAATTAAAACCAGCAATATGAAAAAGGCTCTATTTCAGCTTTCTGCTGTTCTATTCATGTCAGTAAGCCTGTCTTTTACGGCATGCAAGAGCGGACCTAAGGATAGCGACATTCAGGAAAATTTCAACGCAAAAATGACGGAGAACCCGCAACTCCGAACCGTTACCGCTACGGTTACAGATGGTGTCATTACACTTACAGGCCCATGCCCAGATGAAGACTGCCGCACCAGTGCTGAAAATGCAGCACGCGAAATTGAAGGTGTAAAAAACGTAGTAAACAATATTACTGTAAGCCAGGCGGCGCCTGTTGTAGTAGCTGATGATGTTACATTGCAAAATGCGGTTAATGAAATCATTGATGATTATGACAATGTAGAAGCTACGGTACAAAACGGTGAGGTTACCCTCCGCGGCAACATTGAACGCGACAAACTCCAAAAATTAATGATGGACCTCAATGGTGCCAATGCCAAAAAAATCAATAATCAATTAACTGTAAAATAAACAGCCATGGCTTTACAAAATAAATACCAGTCGCTCATAGATGCTGCACAAGCAGCAGGTGTACACAACCTGCAGGTTCGTCAGCAGGATAATGTACTTTATATTGACGGGGAAGTATCATCGGAAGCTGTAAAAAAGCAGCTTTGGGATAAATACAACCAGATTGACCCCGACTACCGCAGTGGCGACCTGATATTGAACCTGAATATAACAGGCGGCGCGGAAGAGGAATATGTTGTAGAAAAGGGCGACAGCCTTTCTAAAATTGGACAGAAATATGGCGTAAGCTGGCAGGAAATTTATGAAGCCAATCGCGACCAGGTTAAAAACCCTGACCTGATTCAACCGGGATGGCGCCTGAAAATTCCGCGCAAGTAAGTTTATGCTTTATGCATCTTAATAAAATCGCTAACGAGGTAGCTGATCAACTTTCCTGTTTCCTCGTTAGCTTTTCCATTTGTCAAATGCGTAGCTCCTTCGCAAATGTGCAGGTACGCCACCTTTGCATGTGCCGCGCATAAATTGATATATTGCCTTGCCTGCAAAGCAGATATACCGCTGGGCGATTCCGCACTGCTCAAAACATTTTCAATACTATCCAGGTCTAATTCTAATCCTATAAAATTGTCATCAGTGAATGAAATGGCATGTGATACGGCCTGCCTAAAACTTCTTTTCTCGTGTATAAAAATATCCTCGTAAGTAAGGCAATCAATAAACGGGTTGTTTACAATATCCATCCATACATTTTGCTGCAGGTAATTTTCGTGCAAGCCTACGATACAATACTTCTGTAAAAAACCATCGCTTTCTGCATAGCGAAAAGCATTGCCGCTATGACGCCCTTCTTCCGGCCTATAATCAGCATGCGCATCAAGATTAATGCAGTTGATCTGAGACAACTGTATTTTCTGTGCCTGTTCCAGCCCCTTGGCAGCACCTTTTAGTAATGGATAGGCATTGTTATGACCGCCCCCTATCACTACAGGAACTTTTCCGCTGCTAACAATGGCTTTCATTACTTTTTCCACTTCCTCATCTATAGTATTCACCGCATGCCGGTAAGCCTCTCCCTTTTCATCCGCACTCATGGCATTATTATCAATGAGGCGCTCCAGGTCTGTAAAATCAAAATAGCCTAATAACAATACTTCGCGGCCAATCAAAAAATCGTTGCTCTGTATATTCAGAAAAGCATTGAGAAACGACAACCAGGCGGTATCGGTGCCGCCCACACCTCCATTTGCCTTCACACCAATACTTTCTGGAATGCCCAGCAGCACATAAGTTGCATCTGTTTCTTTTATCGCATTTGCTACATCTGAACCGGCCGGTGTTTGTATACTTTCACCAAGCTTGGTTTCAAAACGCCGAAGCCTTGTTAGTTGTAATAGATCCTGTCTTGAATAAATTTTGAAATGGGAAGTCATAAAGCCAGTTTATTTTAAAGGGTAGCAATTAGAATATGATTATAATGCGTGTTGCGCACAATTGTTGAAAAGAGTTATTAATCCAAATAGGGTAAATTTACATATCCTTAATCTTTATCTGCAATGAAGTTACTTTATTTCGTTTTGGCAATTTGTTTGATTTTTAATTCCGGTTGTGGTCTGCGGGAGCGTGAAGATGCATTAGAAAAAAGGGAGAATGAAATAAACCAGAAAGAGCAAAGGCTACTGTTGCTTGAAAAACAATTGCAGCTAAAACAAGAAGAACTGGCACAACGTCAAAAAAGCATGGACTCTACCCAAATGCAGATGAACCTTGCCGATTCTGCAGAAATCAATCCTGCTATTGTTGGTAATTGGGCCGTAAACATGCGCTGCACCGTTACCACCTGCGAAGGATCTGCTGTGGGAGACACCAAAAACGAGAATTGGCAAATTGCTTACCAGGGTACCAACGTAATAGTAAAGGCCATGGCTGATAACAAACTGGTACGTGTCTATTCTGGAATTTATGCCGACAACAGCTTGCAGCTAACCGCGCAGCAGGAACCCGAGGCGCCCAATACAAAAATAACTGTAAAGGTTAATTTCAAAACACAAAATGAACTGGAAGGCACCAGAGAAATTATAAGAGCAGATGTTTGTCATATTGTATATGCACTGACATTAAAGAAGCAATAATTCTTTTCACTTCTTATTCTTATTTATGATCCTAATATCAGATCTGGATTTTTCAATTCCATTTACTAATCCGGTTATTATATTCTCACTGGTGCTGTTCATAATTTTGTTCGCACCCATCCTGTTCAACAAACTGCGCATACCCCATATCATCGGGCTTATTATTGCAGGAGTTATTGTAGGGCCATACGGGTTCAACCTGTTGTTGCGCGACAGCAGCATTGTCTTATTTGGAACAGTAGGTCTCATTTTCATCATGTTTAGCGCCGGTCTCGAAATTGACATGGAGGAATTTAAAAAGAACCGTATAAAGAGTATGGTCTTTGGCTTATACACATTTCTTTTTCCCATGGTTTTTGGCACGTTGGCGGCATACTATATTCTCGGATTCAATTTCCCATCATCGCTTTTGCTCTCCAGTATGTTTGCATCGCATACGTTGCTGGCCTATCCTATCGCCAGCAAGTTTGGCATTACCCGTTTAAGATCTGTAACCCTTTCTATTGGTGGCACCATTATTACAGACATTCTTTCGCTGCTGGTGCTGGCTGCGGTTGTAGGAAGTTATAAGGGAGAAATCAGCACGGCATTTTGGGTGAGGCTTGGTATTTCTTCTGTAATATTTGCCGCCATTATATTCCTGACTTTTCCTTTATTAACACGCTGGTTTTTTAAGCGCTTTGACGATGGCGTATCGCAGTTTATCTATGTACTTTTCATGGTTTTTTTGGGTTCTTTCCTGGCAGAAGCCGCCGGTCTGGAGGCCATTATCGGGGCGTTCCTGGCGGGCCTGGCACTCAACAGGTTCATACCTCACTCTTCACCATTAATGAATCGAATTGACTTTGTGGGCAACGCATTGTTTATTCCTTTCTTTTTGATTGGTGTGGGCATGCTGGTTGATTTCAGTGTATTGTTCAAAGGCCTAGGTGCACTAAAAGTGGCAGGTGTTATGATTGTTTTAGCTGTTATTACCAAATACATTGCTGCCTGGGCCACGCAAAAAACCTTTAAGCTTACGGCTGATGAAAGGCAGCTGATTTTTGGCCTGACGACTGCACGTGTGGGAGCCACACTGGCTGTAGTTTTAGTAGGTTATAATGTTATTTTGGGAGAAACAGCTGCCGGTGATCCTATCCGCTTACTCAACGAAGATGTGCTGAATGGTACCATCCTGATGATATTGGTGACCTGTACTATTAGTTCGTTCATTACAGAAAAAGCATCGCGCAAAATTGCATTTATTGAAGACAGCAAAACAGGCGGTGATGACAGCAGCAGCGATGAAAAAATATTATTGTCGCTGGCTTACCCGGAATCTATCAATGACATGGTAGACTTTGGATTGATGTTAAAATCGAAAAGCCAGAAGACACCCGTGTATGCACTGCATGTGGTTGCCGAAGAGCAAAACGACAGAACACTTTCGGAAGGCAAGAAAATGCTTCAAAAAGCCATTAAGCATGCTATGGCTACGGACAATACGGTGATGCCGCTGACAAGGTTTGACTATAACATCAGCAATGGTATCGTATACACTATCAAAGAACACAATTTTACCGATATAGTTATTGGCCTGCACCACAAGAACAGCGAAAATGATGACTTTTTTGGCCCAACTGCCGATAAGATTTTAAAGCGCACCCACGAAACCGTTTACATTTACAAGGCCACACAACCGTTTAATACACTAAAAAGAATTGTAGTGGTGGTGCCGCTCCGCGCCGAACTAGAACCAGGTTTTTTACACTGGTTCAATAAGCTGCACACCAGCTCAAAAGAAACCGGCCTGCCACTGGTTATATATGCACACCCGCAGACTATCGATCACCTGGAAGTGGCCAATAAACACAAACCTTCACCATTAAAAATTACCTATACAGAGTTTACCAACTGGGATGATTTTCTCATTTTCAGCCGCGATGTAAAACCAAATGATCTATTCATTATTGTATCGTCACGCAAAGGACATGTTTCTTACCATTCTCAACTGGATAAGCTGCCTTACCACCTGAGCAAGTATTTTGACAAGAATAGTTTTATACTATTATATCCAAAGCAATTAGAGCATGGCCGCGAAGACGTTCAGCTGGTTGATACTGCATTTATAGAGTCCTTATCCGATAATATGAACGTGTTTAAAAAATTGTCAAGACTTATCAAAAACAAAATAAAAAAGTAAATCTAAAAGCAGAAGCTAAAAGGAAAAAGAGACGTTTTGAGTAGTTAAAATGTAAAAAACACTGAAGGTGAAACTAACCTAAAGCGGCCAAAAGGAAAATCAGACGTTATAATATTCTTCTTTTATTCACCTTTACTATGTGCTATATATTTTAAAAGGAAACTGAGACGTTTTATGAAATCCATTCTCCTGCAAGCATAACGCGTTCAATAAGATTGCTACCAAATGCATATGGCAGGTAGTTGATGGAAGGAACCGGTTTGGTCAGTATCAAATTAGCCAGTTTGCCAACAGTAATAGATCCTACTTTATCCTGCAGTTCCATTGCATAGGCACCATTGATGGTAGCGGCATTGATGGCTTCTTCGGGCAACATTTTCATTTGTATACAACTCAGCGAAACCACAAAATTCATGTTACCAGATGGAGATGAGCCGGGGTTAAAATCGGAAGCCAGCGCAATGGCGCAATCCGCATCTATCAGGCGGCGCGCCGGCTGAAAAGGCATGCGCAGAAAAAAGGCAGCCGTTGGTAATAATGTACCAATAGTGCTGGACTGCGCCAATGCCGCAATAGAATCATCATCCATGCTTTCCAGGTGATCGACCGACAAGGCACCTGCATTAATACCAGCCTGCACACCTCCTGAAACCTTTAGCTGGTTGGCATGTATCTTTGGGGTCAAGCCAATAGCTTTTCCCGCAATGCAAATGGTTTCTGTTTCTTCCGGCGTAAAAAAACCTTCTTCACAAAAAACATCAATGTAATCAGCCAGGGCCTCTTTTTCAATTTGCGGCAGCATTTGGTTAATGATAAGATCAATATATCCTTGCCTGTTGTTTTTATAAGCCAGTGGTATGGTGTGCGCACCTAAAAAAGTAGAACGTATGGGAATAGGTACTGTTTGCTGCAGCCGGCGAATGACCCGCAGCATTTTCATTTCGCCTTCCACCGTTAATCCATAGCCGCTTTTTATTTCAATGGCGCCTGTGCCCAGCCGCATTAGTTCCTGCAAACGGGCGTTGGCAACCTCGTACAATTCATCTTCTGAGATATCATTCAGCTTTTTGGCAGAGGACTGTATACCGCCACCTTTTGCAGCAATTTCTGCATACGACAATCCGTTGATTTTGTCGATAAACTCAGCCTCACGGCTTCCGGCAAACACCAGGTGCGTATGACTGTCGCACCAGGCTGGCATCAGCAGGCGGCCCGTCGCATCCGTATGGAAAGCAAATGCATCCGGCTTCCACCTTAACGCACTCATTTTACCAAACGCCGCTATCTGCGCACCTTCTACCACCAGGTAAGCATCGTCTATACATGGTAAATTTCTCAATTCTTTTCCGCGCAACAGGTAGTTGGTTTCACATACATTGACCAGCGTTTTTATATTGGTAAAAAGTGTTGCCATTCTTGTTTTCTAATTGTAGCTTAAAAATACAACTCCTTATTTTGGATTCTTCACTGCCTGCTAAAACGTCTCTTTTTCCTTTTAAATGTTGTAAAACATACATAAAAAAACGTCTCTTTTTGCTTTTAAATTAAAAGGAAAAAGAGACGTTTTGAACTTTGTTTATTTATCAGGAAACAGAACTGAAAGTAGACTTTTGCACCTGCTGCACAAAGCGCTTCAACAATGGCAACACTTCTTTTTGCGACGGCAGCGAGTATTGTGCAGAGGTGGTACCATTACCCACTTTAATTGTATAAGCTTTGTCGCGCAGAATGCGGAACATATCTTCATCCGTTGTATCATCACCGAGGCAAAGTGCAAAATCTGGATTGAAATGAGATAAAATACTTTGCGCCGTATTGCCTTTGTCAATACCAATCACACGCACCTCCAGCACCTTGTTACCATCAATTACCTGCAGCGGTGTATTGGTGGTAAACTGCATCAGTGTATTGCGCAACTCGCGCGAGCGTATAAAACCCAGCCCGGGATGCGTATTTCGATAATGCCAGGCCAGCGTGTTTTTCTTTTCTTCTATAAACGAACCGGCACAGCGCGTTACAAACAATTGCAGCAGCGGTTTTATCTGTTCTTTCCATTCACCCGATACAGCACTTTGCTGTTGCCAACCGGCACCTTTATATTTTACGGTAGCTCCATGCTCTGCCACCAGATTCAGGTTTAAATTACCCAGCCAGCCTTCCAGCGTATCGGCATCGCGGCCGCTGATAATGACTACTTCATTGGCTTCATCTTTCGACAGGTTCACCAGCAGGTCCAGCACATCCTGAGAAGGAGATGCCATGGAAGGAAGTTTTTGCAGCGGTGAAAGTGTTCCATCGTAATCCAGCAGTATGCAGCGTTTTTCAGCTTTCCGGTATTCGTCTAAAATAAGACTAGCAGAACGTTCGTCCAGGTAATGCACTTTATTTTTTTCCTGGTCATGCCTAGCATTTTGCAACTGGTCTAAAAAGTCGTTTACCCAGCGCACCACGTCATAATCTTTCAACCGCTTTTTCATGTACGACAGGCGCGAACGCTGTTCGGTAAGTGGCATATTGAGGCCTTGCAAAATAGCATCAGCTACTTCGTTGGTATCTGTTGGGTTCACCAGTATGGCTTCGTTTAGTTCATTGGCAGCACCAGTTAGTTCGCTTAATACCAGCACGCCTTTGTCGATGCAGGAAGCCACGTATTCTTTAGCTACCAGGTTCATACCATCGCGCAGCGGCGTAAGCAGGCCAATATCAGCCGCCTGGTACAAGGCACATAATTCTTCAAAGTCAAGATGGTTGTACCTGTAAATAACCGGCTGCCATTGCAGTGTGGAGTATTTACCATTAATGGTGCTCACCTTTTCTTCTATCATGCGCTTACGGTCAATGTAAGCCTGAATGGCATCGCGCGAGGGAATAATATTGAGAATAAAAGAAACGCGGCCCAGCCACTCGGGGTTTTGCTGCAAGAACTGCTCGTAACCATCCAGCCGATAGTTCAGTCCTTTTGTATAATCGAGCCGGTCAACCGAAAAAATAATCTTTTGATTTTCGAAAGTTTTTTCAAGACTGGTAACAATGTTTACAACCGTGGAGTCAACACTGGCTTCTTCAAACTTCTTATAATCGATGCCAATGGGAAACAGGTCTGCCTTGATGATACGGTCTTTATAATAAATTGTATTAAACTGGTTTTCGATGGCCAATACCATTTGTGCCGATTGAATAAAGTGCTGCACATAATCGTGTGTATGAAAACCAATGAGGTCAGAGCCTAAGATACCCTGCAGCAATTCGCGTTTCCAGTCAGACGGCATGAGCCTGAAAATTTCGTAAGATGGAAAAGGAATATGCAGGAAAAAACCAATCGTGGCATCCGGAATTTTTTCACGTATCAGGTGCGGCAGCAGCATCAGCTGATAATCGTGTACCCACACCACATCGCCGGGCTGGTATACCTGAGCTACTTTCTTAGCAAACTGCTCATTAATTTCTTGATAAGCCTCGAAATATTCACGCTTATACTCTACTAAAGATGGAAAATAGTGGAAAAGCGGCCACAACGTGGAATTGGAAAATCCATAATAATAATCGTTGTAACAATCTTTTTCAGGGAAAACCGCTTCAATTTTAAAATCCGCCTGCACAGCATGCATATCGGTCACCATCATCCAGTCTTCTTCTGCCACTTCTACACTTCCCAACCAAATCTTATCTGTAAACTGTTGTACTTCTGGCGTTGAGCCTTCAAAATAGCTTTTAATAGCCGAAACCAATCCGCCAGAACTTTGCCTCAATACAATATCATCTCCTACTTTATCTACAGAAAACGGCAAACGGTTTGATATAATTATTAATCTACTCATATAGCAATCTATACAAGCAAATTACCCAAAAATTAGACCATTTGGCGCCTGCTAACTACATTCTAATGGAATGCTAATAGGATTATAACCAATAATCTGCAATAAAATCGTTATCTTCTTTCCAACTTATTCTGAAGCAACAGATCGTGGTTTTCAGCAGTTTGTTTGGCCAGTTCATATCCAGCATCGGCATGCCGTATCACACCCATACCTGGATCGTTTGTAAGCACACGGCTCAGCCTCTGTGCAGCAGCATCGGAACCATCTGCCACTATCACCATACCGGCATGAATAGAGTAACCCATTCCTACCCCGCCGCCATGGTGCAAGCTAACCCATGAGGCACCGCCTGCGGTATTTACCAGCGCATTTAGAATTGGCCAGTCGGCCACGGCATCACTTCCATCCATCATGCTTTCCGTTTCGCGGTTAGGCGAAGCTACAGAGCCCGTATCCAGGTGGTCGCGGCCAATAACAATCGGCGCTGCCACTTTGCCGGTACGTACCAGCTCGTTAAAGGCTAAACCTGCCTTTTCCCTTTCGCCTTGCCCCAGCCAGCAAATGCGTGCCGGCAGACCCTGGAAAGCAATTTTTTCATTGGCCAGCTTCAGCCAGCGCTGCAAAGAGCTATTTTCAGGAAACAGTTCTGCAATGACTTTATCAGTTACCGCAATATCCGCGGCATCACCACTGAGCGCAGCCCACCTGAATGGTCCTTTGCCTTCGCAAAAAAGTGGACGTATGTAAGCCGGAACAAAACCCGGAAAATCAAAAGCATTCTGCAGCCCTTTTTCTTTGGCGCGGGCGCGCAGGTTGTTGCCATAATCAAATGTAACAGCTCCTCTTTTCTGAAGTTCTAACATTAGTTCAACATGCCGGTACATACTGTTATAAGCGTACTCCAGGTATTGTTCCTTATTTTCTTCACGTAGTACTTTTGCCTGTTCGTAGCTGATCTCGTGCGGCCAGTAACCGATCAATGGATCGTGTGAAGACGTCTGATCGGTAAGTGTATCGGGAACAATGTTTCTTTCCACCAATCTTTCCAAAAGGTGCACCGCATTGCATACCACACCGATGGAAAGCGATTCGCCTTTTTCCTTAGCCTCCAAAGCCCTGTCAATAGCGGCATCCATATCTTCGTACAACTCGTCACAATATTTAGTTTGCAGCCGCTTTTCAATACGCCACTTTTCTACTTCAGCAGCCAGGCATACGCCTTCGTTCATGGTAATGGCCAGGGGTTGGGCACCACCCATACCACCTAGGCCTGCCGTAACGTTCAACGTTCCTTTTAAGCAGCCGCCAAAGTGTTTATTAGCAATGGCAGCAAACGTTTCGTAAGTGCCCTGCACAATGCCTTGCGAGCCGATATAGATCCAGCTTCCGGCTGTCATTTGCCCATACATCATCAGGCCTTTTTTCTCCAGTTCATCAAAGTGCTGCCAGGTGGCCCAGTTGGGCACCAGCTGCGAATTTGAGAGTAAAACACGGGGGGCATCTTTATGTGTTTTTAAAATGCCCACCGGCTTGCCGCTTTGTATCAAAAGTGTTTCGTCATCATCCAAAATTTTTAAAGCAGCAATAATATTGTCCAGTGCTTCAAAGTTGCGGGCTGCCTTGCCGCGGCCACCGTATACAATCAGGTCGTCAGGGCGCTCGGCCACTTCGGGGTTCAAATTATTAAGCAGCATGCGCAGCGCCGCTTCCTGCACCCAGCCTTTACAATTCAGGGTAGTGCCAGTGGGTGTTTTATATTTTTCAACATCGTAGCGCAAAAAAGTAGTTGCAGACATATGGCAATGTTTTGAATAGAGCAATCGTTTTTACCGTTAGCGTAATTATCCGGTTTATTATAGGTTGAAGTTATCAAATCCGGCATTTAAATCCATACCGTTTGCAGCTGCAAAAGCTGTTACATGATCCGCAAAAGAAAAGTCGGAAACCAGGCTTGTAATGCTGTTGATATCGTTGGCAAAAATCCGGTCTTCTTCTGCAAAGCCTACAAACTGCCGCACATATTGATGCGCTGTTTCCAAAATGGCGCTGCTTTTTAGCGGCCGGCGAAACTCAATGGCCTGGCAGGCGCACAACAATTCAATGGCTAATATAGCTTCCAAGTTATCCAATATGCCCGCCAGCTTGCGGCCACTGATGCTGCCCATGCTCACATGATCCTCCTGCCCCAGCGACGTAGGTATAGAGTCGGCACTTGCAGGAAAACATAGCGTTTTATTTTCCGTAACCAATGCGGCTGTTGTGTACTGCGGAATCATAAAGCCACTGTTCAAACCTACATTCTGCATTAAAAGCGTTGGCAGGCCCCATTTACCTTCCAACAGCAAATAGCAGCGACGGTCAGATATATTGCCAATTTCGGCAGCGGCAAAGCATGCATAATCTAACGGCAGCGCCAATGGCTGCCCGTGAAAGTTGCCACCACTGATGGTATCGCCTTCTCCAAAAACAATAGGATTGTCGGTTACTGCATTCAACTCAATTTCGGTAAGTATTTTTAGATGTTGCCAGGCAGTGCGACTTGCTCCGTGTACCTGCGGCATGCAGCGCAGGCTGTAAGGGTCCTGCACGCGGCCGCAATCGAGGTGGCTTTGCATGATCTCTGAATCCTGCAGCAATAATCTTAAGCGCTGTGCCACCAGCTGGTTTCCGTTAAAAGGTCGAATCTGGTGCAGGCGCTCGTCAAAAGGTGCTTTAGTGCCGGTGAGAGCCTCAAGGCTCATGGCGCCAATAATGTCGGCGGCATCCAGGCAATTGGCCATGCGCCGCACCGCCATTACCGCATAGGCCAGTATAAACTGGGTGCCGTTGATTAAAGCCAAGCCTTCTTTAGGTCCAAGAATTACCGGCTTTAGCCCAAAACGTTTCAAAACCCTTTTGGTTTCCAACCGCTCTCCATCCACCATTACTTCGCCCATACCAATTAAGGGTAAAAAAAGGTGCGCCAGCGGTGCCAGGTCGCCGGATGCGCCCACACTGCCTTTTTCGGGCACTACAGGTGTAATGTTGTTTTCGATATGCCATAGAATGCGCTCTATGGTTGACAGCTGCACACCCGAAAAGCCTTGTGCCAGTGCATGCACTTTGGTAATCATCATCAGCCGTGAAATAAGTTCGGGAACAGGCTTGCCTACACCTACGCTATGGCTTTGAAGAATTTTATATTGCAGCAGTGCTGCATCTTCAGTATTGATTTTGGTATTGGCCAGTATGCCAAAGCCGGTTGTAATACCATACACAGTGGCATCTTCCGCCACCATCTGTGCCACATATTGCTGGCTTTTAGCTATTTTTTCTTTGGCGGCATCTGTCAGTATACCCTTGCAGCTTCCAGTTGCCAGTGCATGCGCCGTAGCTACATCCAGCTGGCCAATACCATATTCAAATTTTGAATTCATTTTAAAAGGAAAATTAGACGTTTTGTCTGCATTGTTTTTAATTTAAAACAACAAAAATCATTTAATTGAAGAAACAGGTTTAATTATAAATATTGTAAGTCTGCTCCTTTCGGCAAAATAAGCATTCTGTTTTCAAAATTTAGGTAAAAGGAAAAAGAGACGTTTTAGGCTGACTGCATGTAGGCGTTTACTGTTATCTGAAATTGGAATAACGAAATCAAGTATAATACAATCAATGCAAATATTAAAAAACAGTGCAGCGCGAATTCTGAGGCTGGTTTTTTAAAACCACTTAATTTTCGTTGAATAAAACAAACCTATATCTTTGCGCTGCATCCAAGGTCCGGTAGCTCAGCTGGATAGAGCAACTGCCTTCTAAGCAGTAGGCCATTGGTTCGAATCCAATCCGGATCACAAGTAAAAACCTTGTTAGTCATCTAACAAGGTTTTGTTTTTTTAGCCAGAATAGGCTTAATAGTAAATTTCAAAAGTACCCGTAAATTCCTTACGCGCTGCGTTTCTGCCAGAACCATCTTTAGTGCTTAATACATAAGTACCGGCATAGCCATTTTCATCCATCTGGGTAATTTTTATAAAACCTGTCTGGCGTGAACTGCCTATATGATCGCCTTCCCAATGCTTGCGCGTACCAGATATATATTCGAACACGTCGTTATTACAACATTTCAGATAATAGTCACCTATGCCATTTGTATGCACTCCCGACAGTGAAGTAAGGCTGATTACATAATCGGGTGAACCTGCAGTAAGGTTTATATGTGCTGTGTCGCCCAGTTGCGCCTGCTGAAAATCAACTTTAAGGTTATAAGTAATCCCGTCTGCTACAATAGTAAACTTGCTTTCAGGCTTAATTTCCGGAAAGTGAAGTTCCTGCTGGCAAGCAGAAAAAAGAAGAGCAAACAATAAGGCAAAAGCAATAGTGTAGAAAATTTTCATATGTTAGGCTAGTTTACTAGATACAACACTAAAAGATTTAACCCGGATTTTTTAGGTAAATGTTTATCAGGCGGATTTTCAAAAATGATAAGGGAAGTAGAAACCTGGCCACAGCCTAACTGGAGCAGGAATTCGTTTTTCTAATAAAAGGAAAGTGGATGTAGGCCTGTAGCCAGGCCAAAGATATTTAAGACATCACAAATTCCATACCTGCTTTGGGCAAAAGAGCTGACGTAAAGCCAAACGTATTTCCTTAGATACTATCCTTACCATCTTAAACAAGTAAAGAGTTATTGATAAATTTATTTCGGCGAAGTAAACAACATCCGTTTAATAAAAAATGCCATCCCTTAGGATGGCATTTACCAAATGCTTTTAATGATTAATTATATCCTGATGATAAATTACTCACCGTCAGGCTTCGAAGTATTGGTGTTGGTATTTAAATTATTGCTGGGCGGTAAAGTACCTTCTGAATTGGGTGTTTCAGTACCTGTTGATTCATCGGGATTAGCCGGTGCTTCTTCAGGAGTCAATGTTTCAGTTTCTGTATTTTCAGTTGGTTCATTCAGTGTATTTGCAGAATTATCCAAGGCATTGTTATCCGTATTGTAATTATCATCTACCGTCGGTGCTGTTGTTTCAGCCGGCTCAGTACTGGTAGCGCTATTTGTATTGTCAGTACTGTTAGTTCCTGCCATGATTTCCTTATCATCTGTTCTGTATACATAAGCTACTTCCGAACCGTTTTCGCCTACCCATGCTACCGATGATTGGTTATTATTTACAAGTGTAACCTGGTATACATGTTCACCATCACCACTCTTCACTTGCTTTACAGCATAAAGCTGGTCGCCATAGGTACCCATCACTCTATCCATTACTTCATCCGGTACATACGTCTGTCTGATAGGTGCCACTTCAGCGGGCTTCATATTCAGCATATCCTGTGCTGCCATACGACCATCGTCCATAGCTGTTTTTGTACCTTCCTGAGCCATTAAAGCAGTGCCTGCGCCAAGCATGGTAAGAACAAGAAATGTCTTTTTCATAAATCAATATTTTAGGTGTTTTTAATAGTTAACAACACGCATTAAACAAGTATAGTGCCCATCAAAACTCAACCATTAAAAAATAATGAAAAATTCTTTGCCTCATCTTTATAACCTACTGATTTTAAACATGGTAGAAAATTAAAATTTTTTTGAAAAATTAAACTTTTTGAAATTAAATTGTCGATGACAAGTCGATTTAATTAATATAGAGTCTTAGAAAAATCAGTGCTTTTGCATTTATTTAAGGCTACTTAAAAAATTCCAGAAATCAATTGAGGCTATTAATTACATTTGATACTGTAATAATGGTTAGTACTTAAATTCAATAACATGATATACTACATATATCAATTAAATATAAATTTGTCGCCATGAAAATTACCTCTCCTAAAAAATACTATACGGCAACAGAAAAGCGCTATCGAAAAATGCAATGGCAGGTTTTATTGACCTTGCTGATTTCTTTTACAGCTTTTGTATTGTTCTTGCTTATAAAATAAATTACACATGCATCTCGTAAAATTTAATTAAATAAAAAGCCTTGTAATTAAACAAGGCTTTTTTGTTCTAATAATATAGAAATCTTTCTATGTTTTAAAAATCAACAACGGCCTTGTATGCCTTTTTAGGCTGCAGGTTGCGGTCAAATAACAATGGATAATCTTTACGGTTTCGTACCGGGAAGTTATCAAGCCAGCTGCTCCGATCTGAGATATTCCAAAACGTTACAGAAGTGATCTGTTCCTTGTATTTGCGGAAAAGTTCAAAACTCATTCGGTATTTTTCTATTTGCGCGGCTTCTCTTGCTGCAGAAAAAGAAGTGTCGTAATCTGATGCATTCCGCTCCCGCGCATTATGCTCCTTGGGATAAACCGAAATATCAATCTCGGTAATATGTATCGGTAAATCTAGTTGTGCAAATTCACTTAACGTACTGTCCAATTGCCCGTAGCTGGGTTCGCTAATGGCCCAATGCCCCTGCAGCCCCACGCCATGTATGGGTACACCTTTCGCGCGCAGGTTTCGTATCATCTTGATAATCTTGCCACGTTTCACCGGGCTTATTTCATTGTAGTCGTTATAAAACAGCAAGGCACCGGGATCTGCTTCATGCGCAAAACGGAAAGCATGCTCAACAAAATCTTCACCTATAATTCGCATAAAAGGCGACGGTCGGTAAAACTCTCGACCATCATCTGAAATCACTTCGTTTACTACATCCCAGGCATAAATTTTTCCTTTGTAGCGGCCTGCTACAGCATAAATGTGTTCTTTCATGCGCTGCAAAAGCACTTCCCTGTTTACCGTATCGCCGGCGGCATTCGTAAAAAACCAGCCGGGCGCCTGGCTGTGCCAAATCAACGTATGGCCGCGCATTTTCAGCTCGTGCCGCTGCGCAAAGGCCACAATAGAATCGGCACCGCGCCAATTAAACTGTCCCTCACGCGGCTGAATGGGTCCCATCTTCATGGCGTTTTCTGCAGTCATGCTGTTAAACTCTTTCAGCACCAACCCTGCCTCATCCGTTTTTAATACGCGTGGCGATACGGCTACGCCTACATCAAAATATCCTTTGTAATAATCCTTTAGCCCTTTTGGTTCAGCAGATGCAGTTGCGTGCCGCGATGAGCCGCAGTGCAGCGACAGCAGCGCTATTGAAATAACCGCCAGCAGTTGTAAGCTTTTTTTCATTGTTTAAATTTTCAATCAGCAAAACGTCTCCATTTCCTTTTAAAAGCCACTTTGGTTTTTATTTATATTTTCTTTGGTTTTGTATGTATTCGGCCACTTCCGTCATGGGTGCAACCCAGATATCTTTTTCGTGTTGCTTTAAATATTGCAGCAGCTGCCGGTGCGCCGACAGCGATACATCCAGGTTGTGCTCACCGCCCACACCATGAAAAAGAAAAACCAGCAGCGCTCCTTTTTGCAACGCTTCTTTTACCTGCGCCACCAGTTCATCACCCGACTGCCCGCTCACCATATAAGAACCGAAATTGTACATCTGCACATCTTCCATCTGTGTAAACTCTGTACGCACAGCACGCGCGCCGGTAAACTCGTGCTCTATATTTTTCAGGTAATAAGTGCCGCCAATATGCGTATCGCTGCAGGGGTAGGCAAACGTCCTTTTTTCCTTTCCGTCGATGGCTGATAAAAGTGTGTTGGTCATCCTTATTTCATCTTCTATACGCGAGATGGAATATTTGGAAAGATCGTAGTCTTCCTTTACCCAACTACGGCCGGGCAGGCTACCGTTGCAAGGATGAAAAAGCGTATGATTGCCCAACTCGTGCCCTTTTTGCGAGGCAGCACGCCACTCATTGATGCGCGTATGTATGGCACCGGAATAACCGGAAATATAAAATGTTGCTTCCAGCCCAAACGAATCCAGCGTAGGTATAGCATGATCCAGATGCACATGGAGCGCATCATCATAAGTTAATACCACTGCGCTGCGTTTTCCATTCCAATCACCTTTGCTGTTATCACTTGGAGTAGCAATAACCTCTTTCTTTTTAAAAGGAAAAAGAGATGTTTTGTAAATAACACCGGTTGTTGCCAGTAATATAAAAGCCAATAAAGAAGTAAATGGATTCATACAAAAAGGATTAAATAATGAAACCTCTGTTTTTCCTTTTACGATGCGGGATAAGGGTCAATGGTTTGAATGCTGCCATCCTCATTATGCCGCAGTTCCGCTACTTTAATGTTGCGCAGGTGTGTTTTGCCCGAAAGTTCCACATCATGATAAAAGATAAACCATCGATCACCCACTTTTACAATGGAATGGTGGTTAGTCCAGCCTTTTACTGGTTTTAGCACCACACCGCGGTAAGTAAAAGGACCGTAAGGACTGTCGCCGGTGGCATAGGCAATATTGTGTGTATCGCCGGTGGAGTAAGAAAAATAGTATTTGCCCCCATGCTTGTGCACCCAGGCGGCTTCAAAAAAGCGTTTGTCGTTTTGCGATTCTTTGAAAACGTTACCGGCAGAATCTACCAGCTGAATATCACGCGGTGTTTCGGCAAATGTTTTCATATCTGTATTTAGCCTGGCTACTTTGGGC
>CBDTUH010000014.1:0-22241 GCA_965363375.1 uncultured bacterium | reverse complement strand
AACATTGCCATGAACGGCTGGCTCAATAAAACAGACTTTAGCGCAGACATTGATGCAGCCGATCCCAATGCTTATTTCGACATTTCGGCACGCGGCAATTTTTCCGAAACACCCTCTTTTGTAGTAACCGGTTTTATAGACAGTCTGAAAACGCTGCCTCTGAATTTTACCACGCAGCCGCTGGTGTTTCGCGGTAAGATTGACGCCGACATTCCCAACGCCGATCCGAATAATTTAGAGGCAAACGTTTTAATTACCAATTCGCTTTTTGTATCGGGCACCGAACGGCTGGCTATGGATACGGTAAGCCTGATTGCTGCTAAAAGTGATACGGGACAATATATTGGGCTCAAAAGCGATGTGGCCAATGCCGAACTAACGGGCCGCTACCAACTTACCGATCTTGGCAACATCATCATCAACAATATTCAGCCTTACTTTGCCATTGCACCATCTGGCCCCGCAGCTCGTGTTAATCCTTATGATATACATTTTACAGCAGATGTAGTTTACTCGCCCATTCTAGGTTCTTTTGTGCCCGGGCTTACGGCTATGGAACCGCTGCATGCAGAAGGCAGACTGGCCACCGGGCAGGGCATGCAAGCGCAACTTACTACGCCGGCTGTAGTGTTCAATGGCAACAACATTCAAAATGTAGCGGTCAACATTAATACAGCCGACAGCGGCATGCATATACTTGGTACTATTGCCCATATACAAAGCGGCGCGCTGGACCTGTACAATGCTCGGATTGATGCTACGGCGCTGAACAATAATGTTGACTTTAAAGTACGCGTAGGCGACAAAGCAAATGAAAATAAATATTTGCTGGCTGGCCTTTTTACGCAGCCATCTTCCGGCACCATGCGCATTCAACTAAGTCCCGATAGCTTAACACTGAACTACGACGCCTGGACCATTACGCCCAACAACTCCATCACCATTACACCCGAGCAGATACTGGCCAACAATTTTATACTTCAGCATGAAGGTCAAAGCCTGGCTATTAACAGCGGCCCCGGTACCGGCATTCGCCCGCTGAATGTAGCTTTTACCGATTTCAAACTGGGCACCATCACCGGTTTTATACAGGATGATACGCTGCTGGTAGACGGAACGTTGAATGGAAATGCCAGCTTCCGGAACCTGATGCAGCACCCCGCTTTCACCAGCGATCTTACCATCAGCAACCTCAGTTTTAAGCAGGATCCCATAGGCAATGTGGACCTGCAGGTGGCTACCGCCGGCAACCGCTACAATGCCAATGCCCGCATTACCGGCTTTGGAAACGATATAGCCCTTACTGGTTCTTTCACGCCTCAGGGTTCTGACCTGGCACTGAACCTGGACCTGGCTATCAACCGGCTGGAGTTGGCCACCCTGGAAGGAGCGCTTAGTGGCTTTGTTACCCGCGCCACCGGCGGCATCAATGGCAATGTAGCCATACGAGGCACCAGCAGCCAGCCACAGGTGCAGGGCACCCTCAACTTTGATAACGCTGCCGTTAGTACCACCATTTTAGGTGGACCGCTTACCATTAATGACGAAAGCATAAATGTAACCGAACAGGGCTTTGCGTTCAACAACTTTACCATTCGCGATACGCTGAACAATACCCTGAACATAGATGGCGCTGTTACCACTACCAATTTTATCAATTATGGTTTTGATCTGGATGTGGATGCCGACAACTTCAGGGCAGTGAGCACCACCGAAAAAGAAAGCGATATTTATTACGGCGACCTGGTTATTTCTACCGATATGCATATTGGCGGTACCGAGCAGGCGCCGGAGGTAGATGGCACCATCACCGTGAATGATGGCACCCGCTTTAGTGTGGTTATTCCGCAGGCGGAGCCGGGGCTGGTGGAGCGTGAAGGCGTGGTGGAGTTTGTTGACTTTGACTCGCCGCTGAACGATTCGCTTTTCATGGCAGCATACGACTCGCTCAACACGACCAGCCTGGTAGGTTTTGATATTACCACAAACATAGAAATACAAAAAGAAGCCATTTTTAATATTGTGGTGGACGTGGCCAATGGCGACTTCCTTAATGTGAGGGGTACAGGCCAGGTATCGGCAGGAATTGACCCAAGCGGTAAAATAACAATGGCCGGCTCTTACGAAATAGAAGAAGGTGCTTACCAGTTTTCTTTCAACTTTTTGCAGCGCCGGTTTGATATAGAAAAAGGAAGCAAAATCATATGGATGGGCGAGCCAACAGATGCACAGGTAGATGTAAGGGCCATTTATATTGCTAACACGGCACCTATGGACTTGGTGGAAGACCAGATTGATGACACAAGGCGCAACTTTTACCGGCAAAAACTCCCCTTCCAGATTGTGCTGAACCTGGATGGCGAACTGATGAAGCCCACCATTACATTTGACATATTACTACCCGAAGACCAGAATTATAATGTAGGTTCCGACGTGGTATCGGTAGTAAATACAAGGCTTACACAGTTACGGCAGGAACCCTCGGAACTGAACAAGCAGGTGTTTGCAGTACTACTGCTGAACAGGTTTGTGGGTGAAAATCCCTTTGCCGGCAGCGATGGTGGAGGCTTCAGCCCCGGCAGCCTGGCGCGCCAGAGTGTAAGTAAGCTATTGACTGAACAACTGAACAACCTAGCAGGCGGCCTTATTGCCGGTGTAGATGTTCAATTTGGTATCACTTCATCTGACGAAGATTACTCCACCGGTACACAGCAAACAAGAACCGACCTGAACGTGGGCTTGAGCAAGCGGCTGCTGAACGACAGGCTTACGGTAAGTGTGGGCAACGATTTTCAGCTGGAAGGGGCCCGGCCCGCCAACAGCAGCGCCAATAACATTGCAGGCAATGTATCGGTCAACTACCAACTAAGCAAAGACGGGCGCTATATGTTGCGCTTTTTCAGGAATAATGAGTACGAAGCTTCTTTACAGGGTTATGTGATAGAAACAGGACTTGGCTTTATTATGACAGTTGACTACAATAACTTCAGGCAGCTGCTGCGTGGCCGCAGGGAAAGGCCGGCTGCAAAAAGAGAGGAGAACAATCAAAAAGAGGAACAGTAATGGTTAAACACAGGCAGATCATCATTTTTGTTTTGGCATGTACTATCTGCAGCTCCTGCAGTACCACCCGAACCGTACCTGATGGAGACCAATTATATACCGGTGCCAAGGTTGACGTATCCGGCCCGGATCTTTCTTCCAAGCAAAAGAAAACGTTGCGCAGCGAACTAGCCGGCATTACAAGGCCACGGCCCAACTCCAGGGTGCTGGGCATCCCTTTCAAGCTGCTTATCTACAATATGTTTGGCAACCGCAAGCCCGATTCTTTTTTTGGAAAGCTGCGCGATAAGTTTGGGGAGCCCCCAGTTTTACTGAGCGACCTTGATCTGGAGCATAACACCAAAATATTAGAAAACCACTTGGTGAACAGGGGCTTTTTTAACGCGGGCGTTACCGGGGATACGGTGGTAAAGAAAAAGAAAGCCCATGCTGAGTTTGCCGCTGCCACCGGCAACCAGTATCTTATTGACAGCATCAGCTTTGATGGCGACAGCAGCCGCCTGGCACAGGTAATACGCGAAAGCAGCGCCGAAACATTGCTAAAAAGCGGCAACCCTTACAACCTGGATGTCATTAAAGGGGAGCGGCTGCGTATAGATGCTTACCTGAAAGAGCGCGGCTTCTATTATTTCAACCCCGATTTTCTGCTGGTGCAGGTAGACAGTACCGATGGTACGCACAAAGTGGACATGCGTGTAATAATAAAGCCCGATGTACCCGAGCCGGGAAGAACACCCTATACCATCAACAACGTATTTATATACAGCAGCTACAACCTTACCACAGCCAGTCTGGATACCAATAAAGCCAATGCCCAGTTTTACGAAGGCTATTATATTATTGACCGGAGAAAAAGGTTCAAGCCCAAATTGTTTGCCCATGCCATGCAGTTTAGCCCCGGCGAGCTGTATAACCGAACTGACCACAACCTCTCCATCAACCGACTCATCAACCTCGATGAATTTAAGTTTGTACGCAACCGCTTTGAACCCGTACCTGATTCTGCCAAGCTGGATGCCTATTACTACCTGACGCCACAGCCTAAAAAATCGTTGAGAGCCGAGGTAACCGGCACGGTACAGTCAAATGGCTTTAACGGCTCGGAGCTTACCGTAAGGTGGCGCAACCGCAATACCTTTGGTGCCGGAGAGCAACTTACTATCAGCGCTTATGTAGGTGCCGAAACGCAGGCCGGCGGGCAGGCGGTTACGGGAACCAATGCTTTTCGAACTGGTGCTGAAGCCAACTTTACTATTCCACGATTTATCATACCTTTTTTTGATGTACGAACCAAAGGCGGCTTTATGCCGCGCACCAACATCCGGCTGGGCTACGACATTTTGAACCGGCGCGAATTTTATTCGCTCAACCAGTTTCGCGGGGGCTTGGGCTACATCTGGAAGGAAAGCCTGAGAAAGCAACACGAGTTCTACCCTATCAACATCAACTATGTGCAGCCGCTGAACATTACCGAAAAGTTTCTGGACAGTGTGGCCCGCTATACCTTTCTGCGCCGCGTTATCGACTCGCAGTTTATTATCGGCTCTACTTACCAGTTTACCTACAACCAGGTGATAGAAGGGCTGCAGAAATCCAATAACTTTTTCTTTAATGGCCTGGCCGACTTTTCGGGCAACATTGCCGGCCTGCTGACCGGCGCCAGCAAAGAAAACCCGGGCACCATTTTGGGCCGCAGGTTTAACCAGTACATCAAGCTGGAAGCCGACGGACGCTATTACCGAAAGATCGGGCTGAAATCATCGTGGGCCAACCGACTGTTGGTTGGTTATGGCATACCTTATGGCAACTCGGAACAGCTGCCTTATGTAAAACAGTTTTTTGCCGGCGGTACCAACAGCATCCGCGCCTTCCGCAGCCGCACCATAGGGCCGGGCTCCTTTCCGCTGCTGGCGCTGGATAAAACTGTTTTCCCCGACCAGACCGGCGACATACGCCTGGAAGCCAATACCGAATTCAGACCCCACATTTCCGGCCCGTTGTACGGCGCCCTGTTTGTGGATGCGGGCAACATCTGGCTGGCCAATGAGGACCCGACAAGGCCCGGCTCAGGCTTTAGCAAAAACTTTTTGAACGAGCTGGCCATTGGTGCCGGTGTAGGTGTAAGGCTTGACATTACACTGTTTGTGATACGACTGGATGTGGCCTTTCCCATCAGAAAACCGTGGGAAGAAAACCCTTGGTACCTGCGACAGCTTCGTTTTAACCAAAAGGAATGGCGCCGCGAAAACATTGTGTACAACCTGGCCATAGGCTATCCATTCTAACTAAATATCTGGCAGCAAGCCAAAAGGGAAAAGAGACATTTTTGAAAAACGTCTCTTTTCCCTTTCGTAATTTTTCGCACGGGAGAAAAAGAGAAAAAAGTGGCGTGCAAAACGTCTCTTTTTCCTTTTAGCTATCATTTACATATTAATGCAGCTATACCCATTTAAAGCTATTGTTTATCCATCTTTAGCACCCTATCTTGCACTGCCAACCAAATTAAAAACTGTTACATGTACGCCCCATCCGCCACCCCCGCCAAACGACTGTATTACCTGGATGTAATAAAAGTGCTGTGCCTCACCTTTGTTTTTTTATTTCATTGCTTTAAAGTGTTTGATGCCGACCGCTGGTACATTAAAAACATCACAACACTTAACATTAAGGCTGGCTATGTATACGAACTGGGGCTTGCAGTTATGCCGGGTTTCTTTTTTATTTCGGGGGCCAGCATCTGGCTTTCCATGCAAAAGCGTTCAGGGCTCGTTTTTGTACAAAATATTTTTAAACGCTTTTTCTTTCCGCTGCTTTTCGGGCTTACGGTTTTAGCCATTCCGCAGCTTTATTTTCAAAAAATTTCAACTAACGAATTTCAAGGCTCTATTATACAGTTTCTGCCTTATTATTTTGAACAGTTAAAAACTGCTACCGGCTTTTTCTGGGCAGTGCATTTGTGGTTTTTGGTGTTGCTTTTTATTTTTTCGCTGACGATGGTGCCTTTTTTTGTTATGGGCAAAAAATGGCTGCAACACCCTGCTGCTGAAAAAATAATTCACCATCCACTTTTTTATTTGTTGCTGATTTTTCTGGTAATGGCTCCGGGCTGGAAGCTGCACCCCAATGCGCCGCTGGGCACTCTTTGGGTGGGCTGGAACCTGTTTCAAAACCTTATTTTCCTGGTTAGCGGTTTTGTTCTTTTTTCAACGTCCCGGTTTTTACAGCTTTCGAAACAATACAAGTGGCAAAACCTCGCCATTGCTATTTTACTTACCGGCCTATCGATGTATTGGTATGAAGATATAAAGCAAACCGGCTTTAGAACGCCTGTCTTTAACGTAAAACTGTTGGTGAAAACAATTGCCTGCTGGGCATGGATCAGCAGTGTACTGGGCATCACCGCCACTTACTTTAGCGGCGAAACCCGGTTTATTAAATACTGGACCGTGGCGGCCATGCCGTTTTATATTTTAAGCCAACCTGTTATTATTGCCATTGCTTATTTTGTGGTGCAGTGGCCGCTGCCTATTTTCCTTAAGTTCTGCGTTATTACAGGCGCTTCTTTTGGTGCAACGATTGTTTTATACGAGGGCATTAAACGCAATAAATTGTTACGCTGGTTTTTTGGTGTTCCACCTAAAAAATCGGTTCGTTTTTTTAAAGCAAAAATGAAAAGCAATCGAATTGTAAAAGGACAGCTTTCACAAACATTCATTACCAAAATATTCAAATAAAAACAACCAACTGCCGCCATAAGCTTTTGAAAAGCCTGCTGGTTAAAAACGTCTCTTTTTCCTTTTAAATTTTGGTAATATTTAAAACGGTTTATTGAGCCAGCCTCTCTTTTTGCTTTTTTAATGCATGCGGGTCCGCTACGCGAGAACCCGTGGAGCATTAAATATTTGGGACAGAAAAAAGAGGAAAATGTAAAACGTCTCTTTTCCCTTTTAGTTTTCAGCTTTCTTTTTGTTTTTCACTTTTCACTTTTGACCTTTTTTATAAACGTCTCGTTTCGCTTTTAACTTTCCAAAAGTGTTTTTACACGCTTGGCTACTTTATCCGCATTGGGCAGCATTTCTTTTTCCAGGCCGGTATTGAGGGGAACAGCAGGCAGGTTCAGCGCGCCCAGCACTTCTACGGATGCATCCAGCCACTGAAAGCAGGCTTTGGAAATGCGGCCGGCTAATGCTTCTGCAAACGAATTGTTCTGCTGCTCTTCAGTTAGCACCAGGCATTTACCATGCTTTTTCACCGTTTCAAAAATCAGTTCTTCATCTAGTGGAAATAAGGTGCGCAGGTCAATAATTTCTAGCTGGTTATTAAAATTTTTGGCGGCCGCTTTCGCCCAGTATACACCCATGCCATAGGTAATGACGCAGGCACTCTCGCCCCTTTCTATGCTTTCTTTACTGGCGGTTTGTATAACAGCGCCTTTTCCAAAAGGTAAAATATAATCGGCTGCAGGTTCTATTGTTTTTGCATCTTCGGTACCCGGCACTTTGCTCCAATACAGGCCTTTGTGTTCCAGCATCACCACCGGGTTGGGGTCGTAGTAAGCCGCTTTCATCAGTCCTTTCATATCGGCAGCATTGCTGGGGTACGCTATTTTAATGCCTTTAATAGTAAGCAGCGTGCTCTCCACCGAGCCGCTGTGGTAAGGGCCGCCGCCGGTGTAGGCACCAATGGGCACGCGTATAACGGTTGATACCGGGAACTTGCCGCAGGAGAGGTAACAGCTTTTGGAGATTTCGGTAACCAGTTGGTTGAAACCAGGATAAATGTAGTCGGCAAACTGCACCTCTACAAACGGCTTTACGCCCACGGCACTAAGGCCCACCGTTGAACCAATAATATAAGCTTCCTGTATGGCGGTATTAAACACGCGGTGCTCACCAAACTGATCGCCCAAAGTTGCGGCTTCTCTAAACACACCACCTAACCGCTTGCCTACATCCTGCCCAAATAAAATAGCCTCTGTGTGTTGGCTCATAATCTCACGGATGGCAAACAGTGCTGCATCTACCATTATAACTTTCTCGGAACCGGCGGGGCTTCGCTCACCCCTTTCCTCTGTAACTGGCGTGGGTGCAAATACATGCATGCTTACACTTTCCAAATCGGGTTCGGCGGCAGCCACAGCTTTTTCAAACTGCTCTTTTATGCTTTGGGCAACCTCTTTTTCTAATTGTAAAATCTCTTGTTCGGGAAAGCTTTTTAAAACTTCCTGACGCAGCTTTGGGTGCGGGTCGCTACAGGCATGGTGGGCCAGATCTTCTTCCGTACGGTAAAATTCTTTACGTACGCCGCTGGTATGGTGGTTGAGCAAACAAGTTTTGGCATGAACCAGCCAGGGCTGGCGGTGCTCGCGCACATGCTTCACCACCATTTCCATCGTATTCATGCTTTCCAAAAAGTCCGTACCATCTACCCGTACTTTATGCAGGCCTTTAAATCCTTCCGCATACTCATACGCATCCATAGCACGGCCTTCGGCGCCGGTAACGCTTATGCCCCAGTCGTTATCCTGCACCAGGTAAATAATGGGTAGCCCTTTTAGCACCGCAAATTGAAAAGCTTCACTTACTTCACCTTCAGTTACTGATGCATCACCAAACGAGCACACCACTACCGGCAACTCGCCATCAGGGCCTTTTTGTAATAATGGCGAATCAATTTGGGCCAGATAATGCAGGCCTTGTGCTACACCGGTGGTAGGTATGGCTTGCATGCCGGTGGCGCTGCTTTGATGTATAATTTTTGGCTTGTTCTCATCGCGGCTGTTGGGGTGCGAATAATAACTGCGGCCACCTGTAAAAGGATCGTCGCCTTTGGTAAGTAATTGCAGCATCATTTGGTAAGGTGTCCAGCCCATACCCAGCAGCAAACTTTCATCGCGGTAATAAGGGCTTACCCAATCCTGCGGGCCTAACTGAAAAGCTGTAGCCAATTGAATAGCTTCGTGGCCGCGACTGGTGGAGTGTACGTATTTGGTAATAGTACGGTTTGCCTCATAGGTTTCGGCCATTGCTTTTGCGCTGTGCATCAGCCGGTAGGCTTTCAGCAAAATATCTTTATGGAGCATCGTTATAAGTAAAGGCGCAAATTTAGTGGAGAAAGGGGTTGTAAATAAATAAAAAAGCCATCCGCAAAGGATGGCCTTAAAAGGAGTTTCAGACGTTTTTATTTTACTTCCAGCTTCAGCAGGCTTTCCTCTTCCATAAAGCCCTCAATTTCATCGCCCACCACCAGCTCGCCTACGCCGGCAGGTGTACCGGTAAAAATAAGGTCGCCAATGTTTACCGAAAAGTAATTGGAGATATAGGAAACAATGTAATCAAAATCGTGAATCATTTGGGTGGAGCTGCCTTTTTGCACTTCTTCACCATTTTTGTTCAGTTTAAACTGGATGTCTTTTTTATTTTTCAGGTTGGCCGTGGGCACCCATTTGCCTACAGCGGCGGAGTTATCCCAGGCTTTGGCCTTTTCCCAGGGCAGTCCTTTTTCTTTCAGCTCGTTCTGTATGTCGCGCGCGGTAAAATCAATACCAACCGTTACGGCATCATAATATTTGTTGGCAAATTTATCCTGAATGTATTTACCGTTTTTAGAAATGCGCAGCACCAGCTCACACTCGTAGTGCAGCTCGTTGGTAAACTCGGGGTAGTAAAAAGGGGTATGGGCCTGCAGCAAAGCGCTTTTGGGCTTCATAAAAATAACGGGCTCATCCGGTATGGCATTCCCTAATTCCTTGGCATGATCTGCGTAATTGCGGCCGACACAAAATATTTTCATAAATGCTTTGGTTTGTTATTATACACTGGATATCAATAGTTTGTATATCCAATATATTTGTTAATCCGGCTATCTTAAGAAATTGGAAATTTAAAAGTGGAGATGTATGGCGCTAAATTAAGTAATTACCCGCAAATGTCATAACGTAATTTCTACCTTATTTATAGCGTTCATGGCGGCAGCAATGCCGATGGTTACAAACTGTTCAATTACGCCTACCGCTTTTTCTATTTTTGCCTTCACAAGCGGCTCTTCCTCGCCCGTCCACTTTCCCAGCACAAAATCTACCTGGCGGCCTTTAGGATAATTGTTGCCAATGCCAAAGCGCAGTTTGGGATAGTTGGATGTTCCTAAAGATTCCTGGATGCTTTTAAGCCCATTGTGGCCGGCATCCGAGCCTCCGGGGCGCAGACGCAACTGGTTGAGCGGCAGGGCCAGGTCGTCAAACACGGTGAGTGTATTTTCAATGCTAATTTTTTCTTTATCCATCCAATACTTTACGGCCCGGCCGCTAAGGTTCATGTAAGTGGTGGGGCAAATGCAAACCAGCGTGCGGCCTTTCCATTTTACTTCAGCCACGTACGCCAGACGATCTTGCTTAAGCGAGCCGCCATGCTTGGCCACCAGGGCGGCCACCACGTCAAACCCTATGTTGTGGCGCGTGTGCGCATACTCATTGCCAATATTTCCCAATCCGGCTATCAAAAATTTCATCGGTGCAAATATCGGGTGAATTAAAAATTAAAAATGTAAAATGTAAAAGGGACCGCCAAAAGGAAAAAGAGACGTTTTGAATTTACGAATTACGATTGGGGATTGACGATTTGATGGAGAGCCAAAAGGAAAATGAGACGTTTGAAAAAAGGTCAAAAGTCAAAATGCAAAACCATAAAAGTGTAAAATGATTAAAAGAAAAAAGAGACGTTTTAGTTTACCGTCCGGTTAATCCATGAAATTATAGGTTCAAAAGGGAAAATAGAGGTTTTGAATTTTCATCCGCGAAATCCTGTATTAAAAATCCGCGAAATCTGCGATAAAAAAAGCCCGCCACTTTGCAGGGGGCGGGCTGTTATAAAAGTTTTTGCAAACCTTATTTTTTTGCTTTGGCAGCTTTATCAGCAGCCGCTTCTTCCTGGCGCAGGGCGCGGGTAGTAACTACCGATACGATGGGAATACGCGGAGAGTTCAAAAACTCGTAGTTTTCGTCTTTCACGTCTTCCACACGCAGGTTTTCGCCAATTTCCAAAGCGTCAACAGCTACTTCCAGCTGCTCTTTCAGGTGCTTGGGGTAGGTTTTTACCTTCAGCGTTTTCATTTTTGGTACCAGGCGACCACCGGCTTTTACGCCAGCTGCACTACCGATAAACTTCAGCGGAATATCGGCTACCACTTTTTTGTCTTCTACCAGCTCCAGCAGGTCCACGTGGATCAGCTCATCTGAAACTTTATCAAATTGCAGGTCTTTTAAAATGCAGCGGTAGGTTTTACCATCTACACTTACTTCTGCCAACTGAAAGCTTGGTGTGTATACTAACGGCTTGAACGCTTTCGCAGGAGCAGTAAAACTAACCTCCTGCGCACCCCCGTAAATTACACCAGGCACCAGTTCCTGAGAGCGAAGCTGGCGGGTGGCTGACTTGCCATATTCGGTCCTCAGTTGTCCTTCGATTGTAATTGTCTTCATTTTTATGAATGTTTAATAATTAACTACGTTGTCGTCAGTCGTCAGCTTTCGGTCCTCAGCCGAGGACTGTCGCCTGACAGCTGCCGTCTATTTATCCCTTCTTTGTGAGTGGATAAACAGGTTGTTGATGCTTTTGTTTTCGTAGGCATTGCGGATGGCTACGGCAAACAGTTCGGAAACCGATATAATTTTTACTTTATCGGGTGCGCAGGGTTTTAACGGTATGGTATCGCACACCACCAGTTCTTCCAGCACACTGCCCGCAATATTTTCGTAAGCCTTGCCACTTAATACCGGGTGGGTAACCATGGCCCTTACGGTGCGGGCACCTTTTTCTTTTAAAAGAGCAGCGGCCTTGGCCAGCGTGCCGGCCGTGTCGCATATGTCATCTATAATCACTATATCCTTATCGGTCACATCACCTATCACTACCATGGAGGCAATTTCGTTGGCCCGCTTGCGGTGCTTATCGCAGATCACCATTTCCGCCTCAAAATAAGAGGCTATTTCCCTGATGCGGTTAGTAGCGCCCACATCGGGGGCCGCAAAGGTAAGGTTTTCAAGCTTTAGTTGTGTTATATAAGGTATAAAAACGGCCGAAGAATCGAGGTGATCCACCGGTATGTCAAAGTAGCCCTGAATTTGCGGCGCGTGCAGGTCCATGGTAATTACGCGGTCGGCACCGGCTGCTACCAGCATATTGGCCACCAGTTTGGAGCCTATGGCTACGCGGGGTTTGTCTTTACGATCCTGCCGGGCATAACCGTAGTACGGAATAACGGCCACAATCTTTCCGGCAGAAGCACGGCGGGCAGCATCTATCATCAGCAGCAGTTCCATCAGGTTGTCGGTAGGCGCATAAGTGCTTTGTACCAGAAAAACCACATCGCCGCGGATGCTTTCATTAAAGGTGGTCTGAATTTCGCCGTCGCTAAAGCGTTGAATGTGAATGTTGCCGGGCTGGCAGCCGTAGCGTTTGCAAATTTGCTCGGTCAGGTGTTGCGAACCTGTACCGGAGAAGATTTTTGCGGAGGGTTGCATGTACATAAATGAAAAATGTGGGGCGAAGATAGAGATTCGTCCCACATCTTACAGGGTAATTTTTTATCGGAATGCGGTAGTGGTGGCAGAAGCGCTCAGTTCTAGCCCGCCCTGTGCCATGGTAGCATTGTCTGTAACGGCGGCATCGTCGTTAAACGTATAATACACGGTGCTGCAAACAAAAAAAGCCAGGAAAAGAGAAATCGCATAAACAATAACAAAGAAAAGGATGGGGTGCAAAGCGCCCAGGCTGGAGGTAGCGTTACGTCTCATAGGATTTTTAGGTTTTTAATGGTTTGTTTAGAGGAATTTGGATAACTTGATATAAAAGTATTAACTAAATTTTTGGAATGCAAGCGCGGAAATACTCAATTAAAGAATGGGCAAAAGACGATAGACCCCGCGAAAAACTACTATCAAACGGCCCTGAAACCCTCTCCCACTCTGAATTGTTGGCGATTTTGATAGGCCACGGCACCCGCGAAAAAAGCGCCCTGGACCTTGCCAAAGAAATTTTGGTTTTAGGTAAAAACAATCTGCCGGAGCTAAGTAAACTCACTGTGAAGGAACTGATGAAAGTGAAAGGTATTGGCGAGGCCAAGGCCATTACCATTGTGGCAGCTATGGAGTTGGGACGCCGCCGGCAGGCGCTGGCCTCGCGCGAAAAAGCGGTGATTACCAGTAGTGCCGATGTAGCCGTGTACCTGCAAACCCTGCTGAAAGACCACCGTCGTGAGGTGTTTGCCGTGCTGTTCCTCAACCGGGCCAACAAGATCAACCACTTTGAGATCATCTCCGAAGGCGGCATGACCGGCACCGTGGCCGACCCGCGCATCATTTTAAAAAAAGCATTGGAAGAAGATGCAGTGAGTTTAATACTTTGCCATAACCACCCTTCGGGCAGCCTTAAACCCAGCCGCGCCGACGAAGAACTGACAAAAAAAATTAAGGAAGCCGCCAAATACTTCGACATCAGCATACTGGATCACCTGATTGTGAGTGAAGACGGCTATTACTCTTTTGCGGATGAAGGCATTTTGTAGTTTTTAGTTTTCAGTCTTTAGTTTTTAGTTATGGCTACCATACATTCATTTGAGGATTTGAAAGTTTGGCAAAAAAGCAGAGAGTTATGTCAACAAATATTTTACATCAGCAATACTGACAAGTTTGCAAAGGACTATGCCTTAAAAGACCAGATCAATAGGGCCTCAGGCTCTATTATGGATAATATTGCAGAAGGGTTTGGCAGACAAAGTACAAAAGAGTTTATTAATTTTCTTACCATAGCAAATGGTTCTGCTCTTGAGGTAAAATCTCAATTATACCGTGCCCATGACCGCAATTACATTTCAAAAATCAAACTTGACCAGCTTTTTGAAATGTTGGAAGAAATAGCTAAAATGCTGACTGCACTAATAACTTATTTAAATAAAAGTGATATCCGAGGCTTAAAGTTCAAAGACAGGAAAACCTAACCTAGAAACAACCCTAACTCAAAACTAAAGACTGAAAACTAAAAACTGACTAAGCTTGCCCTAGCGGACCAAAAGTTAATGGTACCTGCACTTCTTCCAGGTCTTTAATGGGGCCATTGGCCGCTTCGTAGCGCTGCACATTTTCCGCCAGGGCTTTCATAAACCTTTTGGCATGCTGCGGTGTAAAAATAATACGCGATTTTACCTTGCTTTTAGGGGTGCCGGGCATTACGTTTACAAAATCAATTACAAACTCGGCATGCGAGTGGGTTATGATGGCGAGGTTAGCATAAGTGCCTTCCGCTACTTCTTCCGTAATTTCTATATTGATGCCGTTTTGAGGCTGCTGTTCGTTTTGTGTCATGAAAATGGTTTGAACAAATATAAAATAAAAACGGGGCGCTGTAGCAGCGTCCCGTTGTACAAACCTAATATTTTAATCAATTATTCTGCTGTTATCAACTCTTACTTTAGCTGTGTATTGATGGTATTGATGGCAGCTATAAAATCATTTTCTGATGAAAGGGTGGCCGAGCTTGCTACATAAACTCTTGCGGCAGGCATCTTTTCCAGTTCTTTCAATAAATCTTTTTCGCGGAGCTTTATTTTGTGCAGGGTCTTGGCTTCTTTGTTATAAATGTAGTAGTCAAAAACCTGCTCAAACATCTTCGCTTCTTTATCCAGCATGTTTCTGCTGTCGGCCACCAGGTTGGTTCTGTAATGCTTTAAAAAGGCAAACTTAGGGCCATCCTCCAGCACATTAAAAAAGGTATTGTTCTTATCGCCATAGGCAGCACTGTTTTTAAATAGCAGTTGCTTGTCGCCATATTTTACGGGCAATACAATGGTAAAACTTTCCACAGCATTTAGAGCCTCTAATGCATCTTTTCCCTGCCTGAAACCCACCTTTTGGTTGTGCAGGTCAAAAAGCACCGATTGTGATTTTACTGATTTGCCATCCGTATAAGTTAGAGTGCCCGGAAAAGCTTCACCCAGAAAGTAAGGGCTGCCCTTTACCTTAAACTGGCCTACCCGAACGTAGTCGCCGGTCCACTGTTCTACTATGTGTTTATTAAAATTGGCAACAGGATCTACCTGTGCAAATGCCGGTGCAGTGGCCAGGAGTAACAGGGAGTAAAGCAATTTTCTTCTCATAATGGTAAAGCGTTTTAGCAAAACGTATTTTTATTTTCTCAAATGTAATAAATATAAAAAGGGTTGCCTATTGGCAACCCTTTTTATTAAAGTATTTAACTTTTATTATGGTCTTGGGCCAATGTACTCCAAATCATCAAAGAACGCACGCAGCGGGTTGTTAGCGTAGTTCCAGTCAACCGTGATGCCTTTAGTAGCTGCATCCCATTTGCTTTCTCTGCTACCTGCGCCTGTAAATAAAGTGATTACAGTAGCTCCACCCATATTGTACACATTGGTTACTTTATCAGTAGCCGGGTCAAATATGATAGATGGAGAAATGGCTGGGCCATACCAACTCAGGGCATTGTTAGGACCAACACCAATGGGGTGTCCTTGAGATTCTGCCTCTGGCCAGTAGAAGTAAACTTCGTTGGGGCCATTGGTAACCAGGTGTATCTCTGTTTCGTAAGGGAACGTGTATGGATCCCTGTTGTGATACCCTCTTAAAGTATAGCGGCCATCGTATTTGTTTTTAACAGCAAAGGCCATGATCACGTTCTTTAAGTTGCTGGGGACTTTAATTGAAGACGATGAAGTGCTTTCAATGGTAAATCCAATAGCATATACATCCGAAGGATCAATAGCATTTGTATTCAAAACCAATTTCAACGATTCGCTCAAACGAGCACCAGCAGGGATGGTTACCGATAACGAAGGTAAAGTATACGCTGCTTGAGGTAACACAACATAATCAGGATCTGCTGCGCCATTGTTGCTGTTGTAGTTTGTAACCAGTGCATTATTCACTGCTACAGTTACGGTAATGGGTGAAGATGCCGGGTTCACAAAATCGTAGGAAACCTCAAACAGGTTCAGTTCTTGTGGCTCTGGCTTTGTTTCTACCGCTATTACATTAATGGTATTAGCTTTCGATGCTTTTGGTATAGAAACGAATTCGTTTCCTTCCACATCTTTCAAGCCATACTCGCCGTTCTCATACCCTTCATCTTTCAGGCAGGATGTAAAGGTGGCGCTTACCAGTGCAAACAGGTAAAACCAGTTTTTATTAAAAATTAATTTTTTCATTCGTTATAAGTTTAAAAGAGTCTTCAATTAAGAAATTAATTATCCCAGAATATTTTAGAGGTAAACTGATTGATAGTTCCCTGTGCGTTTACATTCTCACTATTGTAGAAGTATTCGCCCGAAGGATACAGCAATCTAACTGGAATGGGGTTTGAGCCTCTTTCCGGAGCTAAAGACAAAGGTGGATTTACGACACCTAAACGGCGTATATCTGTCCAGGTTTCGTTTGCCTGAATACCATTCAGTGCAAAGTACTTTTGCCAGGCCAGAACTGCAATTTGGTCTTGTAATGCACCAGATGTTGGCCATGCTACCCTAGGGTTAATACCTGCTAGGTATTCTGTTGCTTCTGTTTCAGCATTGGGCACATTTAAGAACTCAAAAGATTCGGTAACTGCTGCATTATAAGCTGCTTGAGGATCACCTGGCAACCAGCCTCTGATAACAGCTTCTGCTCTTAAGAACATGGCTTCTACAGAAGTCATGATCCACATGGGGGAGGTAGCGTTTGGAACAGGGCCATAACCAACTCCGGCGGTGCGGTTACCCGCATTTTCTGTTATTGGGTCTTGGCCATAATCAGTACCGCGGAATTCGCCAGTAGCTGCAGCTGGTCTATAAAACCTTTTATAACGCTCATCATTCATGTTTTTCATCAGGTTCAACACAAAGTTGTTAGCCCTGTTGTAGTCGTCAGCTTCATTACCATTTTGCAAAAACAGGTGCGCATTATAGTAAGGGTTTGGTTTATCAGGCGTATAACCTGGCTGTACCATAGCGCCTAAGCCTTCACCCAAAAAGCCAGAACCTTCCGCTTGAATCTTTCCAATTTCAGATTGCACATTAAAGGTGCTTGTATTTGAAGTATGGATTAATAAACGCAACTTGATAGTATTGGCAAACTTGGCCCAATTGGTTTTATCGCCTTGGAAAACAATATCTTGAGTAGAGATATTTCTGTCCGAACCATCTGCCGCTTTGATAAGAGCAATGCCTTCATCAATCATGGGTATCAATGCTTTGTAAATATCTTCACCATTGTCGTAGCTAGGTCTGATATTACCGGCAAGATCCCAGGCATTAGTGAAAGGCACGTTGCCATAAAGGTCAACCAATACACCTACTTCGTGAGCTTGCATTATTTTAGAAATACCTTGGTAGAATTTCCACCCCAGTTCTTCTGATTTACGCTCCATTGACTTCAGTTGGCTTACGGTATAATAAATATTATTCCAGGTTCCTTCACCAAAAGTATTAGGTATAGCGTAGCTCATTTCCTGAGTAGCTCTTGAGTAACCACCAGAAGCACTCCAGTAACCCAGCCAGCGGTTTAAATAATCCCATGAGGAAGCGTTGCGCGCAGCGATGGTGTTTAACTGTGCTGCGAGCGTCAGGTCCGGTGTAATGGCAGATTCTGTAGCCTGGTTTGGATTTTGGTTGACATCCAGAAAGCTTTTCTTACAGCTCCCCAGTATCAGGCAAAAGCAAACTGCTATTAGTGATAAACTGATTTTGTACATTATTTCTAATATTTTAAATTCTCAATTCTTGTTTTCTTTTTAGAATACTAATACTACGTTAAAGCCATACAGCCTGTTGGGAGGCAGAATATTGCTGTTGTTAACGCCTAAAGCATTACCTGTAGTATTGGCAAACTCAGGGTCAGTCCACTGGTTAGACTCTGGCAAGAAGGTAAACAGGTTACGTCCGGTCAGGCTAACGGTAGCACCTTTCAGCACTTTGGTTTTGCTTAGCAAAGAAGATGGCAGGTCGTAGCCAATAGCTATTTCGCGGATCTTCCAGGCAGCGGCGCTGGTCAGGTAGTTAGAGTTGATACCTCTGTTGGTAGCAGTAGCTTCCCAAAAGCCGTAACCACCATTAGCAGTCAGCACATCTGTATTTACAACGTATTTGCCTGTACCATCATCATATACTGAGTTAGGAACAATGAAACGCTGGCGACCGTTTTGGGCACTTCTGTAAGATGAACCTGTAAAATCCATATCTACACCAATACCATGGTACACCTGGTGGCCACCTCTGTAGTCAGCAGTAGCAGTCAGGCTAAGGCCTTTGTACTCAAACGAAGGCGTGATACCGAAGATTGTTTTAGGCATAGTATTGCCAAACATTTTCACTGTTGGATCCTGTGAAGGATAACCCGTTACACGGTCAACAATTACACGGCCCTGATCGTCACGTTTGTAATCAGTCAATTTGAACATAAAGGCTGGATGACCTACGATAGCGTAGTTACCATTACCAATACCAATTTCATCCAGGCCCTGGTATACAGAGTTGATTCTGCTATCCATCAGGCTCAGGTTGGTTCTCAGGTTAAAGCGGAAGTCGCCCAGGTCAACAACTGGTGTTAAGCGCAGGTCAAATTCCAAACCTTTGTTATCAAAGTCAGCAGCGTTTACCAATGCTGTTGTAAAACCGGTAGCTCTAGAAGTCTGGATGTCCAGGATCTGGTCGGTATTGTTCTGCAGGTAAGCTGTTGCTTCCAGGTTGATGCGATTTCTCAGGAAAGAGATCTCGATACCGGCTTCTTTAGAGTTTACAAACTCAGGCAGGATAGCCGGGTTGTTTACGGCAGAAGAACCGGTAAAGCCAGGCAGGTTGCCATAAGGGAAACCACCAGCAACGTTATATACAGGCTCCAAGCTGTAAGGGCTTACGTTTACGTTACCTGATTTAGATACCGAACCTCTTAATTTCAGGTAAGAAATCAGGGAGCTGCTTTTCAGGGCAGGGATGGCATCGCTCAGTACAACTGAAACAGAGGCGCCGGGGAAGAAGAAAGACAGGTTGTCCTGTGGTAATCTTGAATCCCACTGGTTGGCACCATTCAGTTCTATGAAAGCAAAGTTTTTATAACCAAAAGAAACCGTACCAAAAGCACGCAGGCGGCGAACCAGCGAGTTGCTTTCAGAAGCACCGGCTTCGCCGGTTCTGTTGGATACGTTATACAAGGTAGGAATAATCAGGTTGCTACCCGATACGCCTACAGATTTTGCTTTGTCCTGGATGAACGAATGACCCACGGTAGCGTTTACAGAGAAATCACCAAACTCTTTGTTACCGGTCAGGATAAGGTCTGTAGTCAGGCGGTTGCTTCTGCTTTCACCGTCAGATACTGAGGCAAACAGGTCATCGGTTGCATTGTTTTTCTGCGTAACATTTTTTGCAAAGTCAGAGAAAGTAAATGCTTCTGCAGTGTTAGAGTAGTCGCCATTGCGCAGTGTAGAGCTACCCTGGAAACGCGCACTCAGCCAGTCGGTTATTTTGAAGCCCAGGTTCAACTGTGCAAAGATATCATCGTTGGTACCTGTGCTGCGGCTGCGGTCTTTTACAAAATAAGGGTTCTGGTAGTACTCGTTAAAGTAATGGTTGGGGCTGGAAGCCACATCATTTCTCCAGTCTTTGTATCTGGATATATTAATATGACCTGGTGTGTTGAACACTTCCCAATAAGGAGAAACAGAAGCTACATTATATGTCTGACGGGTGTAGGTAATGTTGAAGTTGGTAGATAGGCGGCCATACTCATTACCGGAGTTAAAGCGGAAAGTAGTACGACGGTTTTTGTCGCCACCTAATGTGCCTTTAATGTTGGCATCCTGAGCAGACAGGTAAAAATTCTTAGCAGAGTAAGAAACGTCGTTCTGAATGGTTACACCGGTTTCAAAGAAATCTCTTCTGCCATTTTTCTGATAGCTGTAAGGTACTTCCTGGTAAGAACCATCGGGCAGCATTTTACCGATAACTACGGTAGAACCGTCGAACTCGGGACCATACTGCTGGTTCTCATACGGCGTATATACACCAAAACCATTGGCATCTACACCGGCACCAGAGCCAAACTGCGTCTGGAATTTAGGCAGGAACAGTACAGACTCAAACTGTGTAGAGTTGCTCACTTTAACTTCCGGAGCACCAGTGCGCGAGCCTCTTGCTGTTTTAACGAAGATCACACCATTCACACCATCGGTACCGTACAGGGCAGCAGCTGATGCGCCTTTCAGGATGGTGATATCCTCAATATCGTTGGGGTTCAGCCTGTTCAACATATCTAAAGGAACGGGAGAACCATCCAGTACTAAAAGGGGTTGGTTATTACCGGTCAACGAACGGATACCACGCAGGGTAATGCGTGTGTTCTGAAATACGCCGTTGTTGGTGGTGGCAATGTTCAAACCGGAAACTTTACCGGTTAAACCCGCCTGAACGTTAACAGGGTTGGCCGCGTTTACTTCGCGGTTGGTAACGCGGGCTGTAGAATAGCCTAGTTCTTTAGGTTGCTTTCTGATACCCAGGGCCGTAGTTACCACTACCTCCTGCAGGTTGGCATCGGTAGAGGCCGCCAGGGTAATGGTTTGCGAACCTGTGCCGGGGTTTACAGTTACCGAAGTAAAACCGGTTGATGAAATGGTAAGGCGGCCATTATCGCGGATAGAAATGGTAAAAACACCATTTTCATTGGCCTGTGTGGCATTGTTAGTGCCGGTTTCGGTAACAGTTGCAAATGGAATGGGGTTGCCATTACCATCTCTTACAACACCCGAAACGTTTCGGACTTGAGCAAATGCTAATACGCAGAACAGCATTAGCATCGTGAGCAGTGATGCAGTTTTTCTCATGTGTGAACGTGTTTGTTTTTAAAAATTACAGTCTTTACTTACCGGCTTCAAAACATTTAAACAAGCCGGCAAGAGTCTCTTATAGCAAAACAGTCGCTTATAATAATTTTCACTGCTGAAGGTTATTCAACAGCATGAAACAGAATCTTTATCAATTGCCGTTTCTTTTTTCTTATCTCTTTTAAAACATTAAATAAGGAAAGCAACCAGGCATGTTACTTATGCTTTTACACTTCAGGAAGAGTTGTTCTTTCTCATGTGCTTCAAACAAAAATTAAACGGTTAACCATTCCATCTATCTTCAGGCGCTCATTTGCAAGCTGCTTCAGCTTACTAGACCACAATTTATAAACGAACGCTGCGCCAAGTTAAAGTTTTTTTAACATCCGACGCCTTTCATCCAATTTTTTTTTGAACTTTTTTTTCGCTACAATTTACCTTAATGCTTAATTCTCAATATCCTATTGAAATTTCAAAAACTTAAAAGCGCCGTTCAAACAATTTAACGCTTTTTAATAAACAGGATGAAAAAGCAAACACCTGGATTAGAACAAAAGGAAAATGAGACGTTTTTGGTAACCGCTGATACCGGACTAGAAAAGAAAGGCAAAGGCTACGTTTGCCTTAAAGGGAAAAAGAGACGTTTTAAAAAAGCCGCCGCAGCTGCAGTTTTATTTCCGAACGGCGGCGGCCCTGCAGTTGCTCGCCGCCGGTACCAATGCTGCTGCGGTTTGCATAAATAGTTTCGGCCCAGCGCAGCCATGCCGTCCACTTTTGAGACAGGTCGTAGCTCAAATTGCCATACCACCTGAAACCTTTATCATAAAAAAATGGAATGCTGTATGCATACAACACGTCGGACTCGTACACATAAATGCGGCTGTCAAATCCATCGGTATTAAAATATTGCAGCCGCAGGCCTGCCGATAATTTCGTGTCAGGTTTGTAAATACCTTCTATATATGTCAGTATGCCTTTTTCTTTTTTGATCCCGCCATACCAGGAAAGCTCCGCCCTACCCCGCACAGTTAGTTGTGGACCAAGTCGATAGGACATATGTAGCCGTGCCTGTTGCCGCTGCACTGCCACAGGTATGCTCAATGCGCCACCGCTACTGTTCAAAGGCTTTGTTTCCGAACGGTAGCGCAGGTAGGCTTCCAGCTTTTTACCCCATAAGTAAGTTAGCTGCAACCTATATTCTTTTCCGCTGCCTAGCGCAGCGGCCCGGTAGCGCAACCACGGAAACGTAAAATGATCGGCATAGGCCTGCAGCCGCCAGGCAGGATGCGGCCTGATGGATACGCCTGCATAAAGTCCTTT
>CBDTUH010000013.1:0-22652 GCA_965363375.1 uncultured bacterium | reverse complement strand
TGTTGATGACGGTTTTGAGGTCTTTTATATGCTGACCTTCATGGTACGCAATGCTGGTAATATTATTAGTGTGTACCCGGTACTGTGCCAGGTATTTAGGCGAGTATGCCACTGGGTAATGGGCCGCAATTCTGGTGTACATTTCCCAATCCTCGCCGTAATGAACACCAAAGAAACTACCGAGGTTTTCATAAACTTCCCGTTTTATAACAATTGCCGGAGGCTGCAGGCGTTGGCTGATGGCAATGGTCTCCAGCCAATTAGGAATAATCCCGGGTTCATTTAAAACTGATCGCTCCAGGTTGGTTTCATATCCCCTATCATTTATATACGCATTTTTTACAAAGGCTGCCCCAGCCTGAGGAAATTTTGTAAACAGCGATTCTATTTCTTTATAAAAGCCGTTTTTCACCTTATCATCACCATGAAGCAAGTGCACCCATTTACCTTTGGCGCGGTTCAGGCATGTTTCAAAATTTCTGAGGCTTCCCCTGTTTTGCGGCTGCCGGTAAAATTGCACACGCCCCTTTCCTATTTGTTGCACCAAAGCTTCCACGTCGCCATCAGAACTGCAATCGTCAACTACTTCAATCTGCATAGCCCCTTCGCCCGGATCCTGCATTAATACACTTTCGAGGGTTTCTTTTAAAAAGTTCAGGCAATTATAGGTAGGTATCATTACAGACCATAATGGACGGTCAACAATTGTTACAGGAGTTATCTGTGGAGGCGTTTCGGGTATGCGTGGGTGCATTATAGTTGATGGCTGCTTAGAATTTGTTTGAAATTCTTATATTCGAAATATTAAATATTATATAGATTCAGCTGGGAGGCAGTTATTTATATAAAAAAAAATTTTTCTAACTTATAAGTAATTTCTTTGTTGATGAATTGCAATTATAAAAACAATTTACGTACAATACTTTGAAACTGGATAGTGATCAACAAACAGTTGTAATCAAAAATTTTGATTCAACCGGGCATTGGACAAAAATAATCAGACCAAAAACAAGATTACTTGACTTAAGACTAAAAGAGCTTTGGATATACCGGGATCTGATTATGATGTTTGTAAAAAGAGATTATATTACTAATTTCAAACAAACGATTCTGGGCCCGATATGGTTTTTTCTTCAGCCATTGATCACTACGTTAACTTATGTAATCATTTTTGGCCGCATTGCCCGTCTTTCTACAGATGGCATACCTATGTTATTGTTTTACTTATCCGGTATTACGATCTGGAACTTTTTTTCTGAAACCCTCAACCGCACGGCGACGGTTTTCAAGGATAATGAATATCTGTTTGGTAAAGTATACTTTCCAAGACTGGCCATGCCGCTTTCGATTGTAATTTCAAGGTTCTATCGCTTTTTAGTGCAAATAACATTCTTCTTGATTATCTGGGGTTTTTATTTAAGCATCGACGCCATTAATCCTAATATTTATATACTCATTACGCCCCTATTGATCTTTATAATGGGAATGATAGCATTAGGCCTTGGAATGATCATTAGTTCATTAACAACCAAATATAAGGATCTGAGTTTTTTGTTAGGTTTTGGACTGCAATTGCTGATGTTTGCCACTCCGGTAATTTATCCGTTGAGCACGGTACCCGAAAATTACAAGTGGCTGATTCTGGCAAATCCGATGAGTTCAATTATAGAAACATTTCGGTTCGCTTTTTTAGGGTCCGGAAGCTTTAGCTGGTATTATTTAGGTTATAGCCTTGGTTTTGCTTTTTTCATCATGTTTTTTGGAACAGTTGTGTTCAACAAAGTGGAAAAGAGTTTTGCTGATATTATCTAAGCTTAAAAAAAACAAACTCTGTTTTTAGAAACTGATTTTTATGGGAGAAACGGTGATTAAAGTTGAGAATGTAGGAAAGTGCTATCGGATAGGAGAAATTGGTACGGGTACCTTGCGAAATGATTTAAAGAACTGGTGGTATAAAATCCGTGGTAAGAACGATGCTTTGAAAGTGATAGACGAGGTGAATGACAGAACAGTAAAGGTGGATTCAAAATGGGCCTGGGCATTAAAAGATATAAGCTTTGAAGTAAATAAAGGCGAGGTACTTGGTATTATTGGCAGCAATGGTGCCGGAAAATCCACATTATTGAAACTATTATCCGAAATAACGTCTCCTACAGAAGGTATCATAAAAATTAAAGGGCAAATAGCATCTTTACTTGAAGTAGGTACCGGCTTTCACCCGGAATTAACCGGTCGTGAAAATATCTTTTTGAATGGTGCTATTCTAGGGATGACTAAAAAAGAAATAAGAAACAAATTTGATGAGATTGTGTCTTTTGCCGGGGTTGAACGTTATATAGACACACCTGTAAAAAGATATAGCAGCGGCATGTATGTAAGGCTTGCCTTTGCTGTAGCCGCACACCTGGAGCCTGAAATTCTAATAATTGATGAAGTACTGGCCGTTGGCGATGCCGAGTTTCAAAAAAAGTGTTTAGGCAAAATGAAGGATGTTTCTCAAAAAGAAGGCAGAACCATTTTGTTTGTAAGCCATAATATGCAGGCAGTAAACAACCTGTGTAATAAAGTGCTATGGTTGAACCAGGGAAGAATAATGGAAATCGGGGAAACTGCTTCCATTATAAGTAAGTATCTATCCGGTGTTCAAAAGCAGAATTTACAACAAAGCTGGAACGTGCCTGAAGAAGCACCCGGAAATGAATATATCCGTTTCAAAAAAATTGAACTTATACCCCAACTCATTGATGATAACGACCATTTAGATATTCGTACCCCTTTCAAGGTAAAATTTCAGTTTTGGAACTACTGCGACAATACCAATCTTAGCTGCGGATTGGTATTGTACAGTTATAGCGGCGAATGTGTGTTTGACCTTTTGTCTCCTGAAATATTCAGCAGAATCGGGGTTGTTGAAGGAGAAGTGGAAATACCCGGAAATTTTTTGAATGATGGCTCATATTATTTCTCTTTAAATGTTGTAAAGGATACTTCTATTCCACTGGTAAAGCTGGAAGAATGTATTTCGTTTGAGTTAGAAGATTATCGTGGTGACCTGAAGTATTACGGTAAATGGTGGGGTGTGGTCAGGCCTAAATTTCCTTATCGCTTAAAACAGCTAGAAACCATTATTAATGGTGTTGAGAATGAATTATAATTATCCAGATTATTTAGTTTCTGTTGTAATCCCTTGTTACAATCAAGGCCGTTTCCTTAATGTGGCTATTGAAAGTGTGCTTGCTCAATCTTATCATTCAGTAGAAATCATTGTTGTGGATGATGGCTCGGTTGATAATACCAAAGAGGTGGCTTTGAGTTATCCCCAGGTAAAGTACTTGTACCAGCAGAATAGTGGCCTTTCCGCAGCGCGTAATACCGGCATAATGAACGCTTCTGGAGAGTATCTGGTTTTTTTAGATTCTGACGATTGGCTTTATCCTCATGCAATAGAAACCAACGTTATTCTTCTACATAAACATCCTGAAATCGTTTTCGTTTCAGGGGCCTTTGAAAGGTTTTTTGAAACATCTGGGAAAATTATAGAGGTAAAACAGGATATAAAATCAGATCATTACAGTCATCTATTACATCATAACTACATTGGTATGATTGCAACAGTGCTGTTCCGGAGATGGGTATTTGATGAATTTTTGTATGATACAACGCTGAAAGCCTGTGAAGACTATGATCTGTATCTGAATATTGTACGAAAATACCCGGTCTTACATCATACAAAAAAGCTGGCAACATATCGCATTCATTCCGCCAGTATGTCTGCCGATGTGCTATTTATGCTTCAAACGATTTTGATGGTAAAGGACCGACATAAATCCCAGATCCGGACAAAAGCAGAATGGCAGTATTTTCATAATGGTAACAAATTTTGTAAGTCTTACTATTATAACGAGCTATATAAATTACTTATACAAAAAAGTATAAAAGCAGATTTTCATGTTCTCCAGGTTATTTTATGGAATAAACCAAAATATATCATTCGGTATATATTAGATATTATCAAAAAAGGATACACTAATATATTCCAGTTTTCAAGATAAATTATACCAACCTATAATGTCTGTATATAACGCCAATTCTAATCCATTAGTTTCTATTATTATTCCCTGTTATAACCATGCCCATTACTTGCCAAAGGCTTTAGAAAGCGTATTTATACAGCAATATCCTTCAATAGAGATTATTGTTGTAGACGACGGCTCGGTTGATAATACCAAAGAGGTGGCTTTGAGTTATCCCCAGGTAAAGTACGTGTACCAACAGAACAGCGGACTTTCTGCAGCGCGTAATACCGGCATAAAAAACAGCTCGGGTGAATACCTTGTTTTTTTAGATGCGGACGACTGGCTTTACCCCGAAGCCATTCAAACAAATGCTGAATTTTTAAATAAGCATACAGAAATCGCTTTTGTATCTGGCGATTACGATTTTGCAAAGCATGATGTTGTTTTTAAGCACGGAGGCTACGAGCCTGTTACGGCCAATCATTATATAGGTTTTCTGCAAAAAAACTATATAGGTATGATAGCAACGGTGATGTTCAGAAGGTGGGTTTTTAAAGAATTCCTGTATGATACTTCGTTAAAAACGTGCGAGGACTATGATTTGTATTTGAGAATAACAAGGAAGTATAAGGTTAAACACCATAGTGTAAAAATTGCAGTTTACAGGTTTCATGGCTCTAACATGTCAGGAAATTTACCGGCAATGTTAAAAGGGGTTTTAGAGGTTTTAAAAAAGCAAAAAAAAGAGTTAAGAACAGAATCTGAAAAAAAAGCATATGCAAAAGGAATTAAGCTTTCCAAAAAATATTATAGTAAAGAATTATATATTGCGCTAGCAACTAAAAAAGCAAAAGCTAATAAGGACAATTTATTGACACTACTACGATTTGAGCCCCTACAACTGGCCAAATATTTTTTTAAAACATTTAAGTAAAATGCTTTTAACTACGATAAAGAAAATTACACCGCCTTTCATTTTCAGGAAATTGCGAAAATATAAGCTGCTAAAAAAGTATATGCATGTTATAGGAAAAGTTAATTTGGGCGATATGAACAGGAGCACACCGTTTGACAGGTATTTTGGTTATACGCGGGGTGGGCCTATTGATCGTTATTTCATTGAGCAATTTCTATCTGAACAAGCTGGTAATATTAAGGATCGTGTACTTGAGATAGGAGATAATGAATACACTTTGAAATTCGGCAATAATGCAGTTAGGCAAAGTGATATTTTACATATCAATTCCAGCAATACAAAAGCTACCATAATTGGTGACCTTTCAGATGCGCCACATATTGCGAACGATTCTTTTGATTGTATTGTTCTTACACAGACCTTACACCTGATTTATAATTATAAAGAAGCCTTACGCACCTGTTACAGGATTTTAAAACCAGGTGGAACCCTTTTGCTGACTACTCCTGGAATTACGCCTATTGACGCTGGTGAATGGAAAGAAATATGGTATTGGGCATTTACGGATAAGGGAATGGAAAAGTTGCTGCAGGAAACGTTTCCCAAAGGTGCAGTTGAAATAAAAACTTATGGAAACGTATTTACCGCTTCGGCCTTTTTATACGGAATGGGTTTGCCGGAGGTGCCCAAGGATAAACTTGATTTTCACGATCCGCAGTTCCAGGTAATAATTGCAGTAAAAGCCACTAAAAATGTTTAGATTAAAGAAAAGGCTTAAAACATTAGTAAAACGGCTTATCAGAAATAAAGCGGTGGTTTTAGTGTATCATCGCATAGCTGAGCCAATGTCAGACATTTGGGGGATTGCCGTTAGTCCTAATAATTTTGAAAGTCATCTGCAGATTCTTAAGAGTAATTATAATGTTGTTCCATTAAATGAGTTGGTAGATAATATTTATAAAAAAAAAATCAAAAGAAACACCGTTGCTATAACCTTTGACGATGGTTATGTTGATAATTATTTGGTGGCCAAACCGCTACTGGAAAAATATAATTTGCCTGCTACATTTTTTATAGCATCAGGATATTTGGATAATGGTAGAGAGTTTTGGTGGGATAGGCTTGAAAGCCTGCTCCTGTATACTGAAAAATTGCCCGCAAGTTTACGTATAGAGATCAATAAGCAGGTTTTTGAGTTTGACCTGGATGGAGAAACACAATTGACGGATAATATAAGGCTACAACATATAGCTTGGAATGCTAATGAAATTTCACCTCCTACCCTGCGTGCTAAAATGTTTTATCAAATCTGGGAAAGTTTAAAAATAGCATCACCGGTGGAGCAGGCTGATAAATTAAATGAATTGATTTCATGGTCGGGCAGTATCTATAAGATGAACCCCAATAATATGTGTATGTCTGCAAAACAGCTTAAAGCGTTATCAGAAAATCCCCTTTTCACAATAGGTGCACATACGGTTAGCCACCCTGCCTTGGGCTCTCATCCTTCTGATTTTCAAAAACAGGAATTGTCCCAAAATAAATTAGACTTAAAAGAAATTACCGGTTATGATATTAATCTGGCTGCTTTCCCTTATGGCAATTTCAATGAAGAAACAGTGCGTGTATTAAAAGAATTAAAATTCAAAGCCGGTTTTTCAACAGCTGAAAGGCCGGTTTTTAAATATAGCGACCCTATGAGAATTGCTCGTTATTATGTGTATAACATTAATGAAGCGCAATTTCGGTTTAATTTAAAACATTGGATAAAATAAACACTTAATGATTGACCCTGAAATTGCTTCAAAAATTACAATCATAACCTGCTTCTTAAATACCGAACAATTCCTGGAAGAAGCAATAGAAAGTGTATTGGCGCAGGAATACTTTCATTGGGAACTATTGCTGATAGATGATGGGTCAACTGACAATAGTACTTCCATTGCAAAAAAGTTTGCTTCACTGCATCCGGACAGGATATTTTATTTTGAACATGAAGGTCATATAAACAAAGGATTGAGTGCCAGCAGAAACCTGGCTCTTAAAGAGATGAAAGGCGATCTAGTGACTTTTTTGGATGGTGATGATGTATGGTTACCGAATTATTTAAGTCATCAACTGAAACTATTACAGCGCACACAGGCTTCCATGATTTGCGAGGGTACGCTTTACTGGTATAGCTGGAATAATCCGTCTGGGCAGGATAAAAAGATACTGGTGGGTGTGGAAGCCAATAAAGTCTATTATCCTCCGCAATTGATGGTTGATCTTTATCCATTGGGAAAAGGAGCAGCACCATGTGTTTGTAGTCTGATTGTTAAAAAAGAGGTTTTCTTAAAATACGGTGGCTTTGATGACAACTTTAGAGGAATGTATGAAGATCAGGTATTTTTAAGCAAGGTTTATTTGAATGAGCCGGTTTTTGTATCAGATGCGTGCAATAACCTTTACCGTCAAAGAAGAGATTCTTTAGTGAGTTCCTCACAAGATCAAAAAATATATTATGAAACGCGAGTACGGTTTTTGAACTGGTTGATAAAATATATTCAAGAAAATAATATTGCCTTCCGCCAGGTAAATTTAATGATAACGAAGGCGCTAAGCCATACAGGTTCGCTATTGCCATATTATTATCCCCGGTTTTATTTTATTACCAACAGGTTACCGCGAATTTTAAAATTTAAGTTGAAACAAATCTTCTTTACAAGATTCAAAAAATTATTTAGTTAGTATGCCGAGGCTTTCTGTTTTAATGCCGGTCTATAATGCGGAAAAATTCCTAAGCGAAGCAATTGAAAGCATCTTAAACCAGTCTTTTGAGGATTTTGAATTCATTATTATAGATGATTGTTCAACAGATAGTAGTTCCAAGATCATTCATTCTTATAATGATGGCCGCATCCGTTATTTCAGAAATGAACAGAATATGGGCATAACCCCAACTTTAAATAGGGGTATCAAACTGGCAAACTGCGAATTGATTGCCCGTATGGACGCTGATGATATTAGTCATCCAACTCGGTTTGTGAGGCAGCTCGATTTTATAGATAAAAACCCGGATGGTGTATTATACTCCTGCGCTACGAATGTGATTACTGAGGATAAGAAACTGATCTATTATGATAATCATGACCCACGATATTATTATTATAATCAAATCTTTTACAGTTGGATTTACCATCCCACCGTTATATTCCGCAAGTGGGCTGTAGAAGAAGTAGGGATGTATACAACCCCATACACAGAAGATTTTGAATTATTTTGGCAACTAACACGCAAATACAAGCACTATAATCAAAAAGAAATACTGCTGGACTATAGAGTAACAAGTCAAAGCCTGCATTTGGTAACAAAAAAGGATGAAAACGCTAATGCTTTCAGGGAACAAACATTACGAAATATCCGATATTATGCAGGAGAAAATTACAGCATCCTGGATCATTATCTCAAATGTTTTCAAAATAATTTTGAACCGCTTTTACAGAAAAACAGTATTACAGAAGTGGTGAAATGCATTAAAGAGGTAGATAAATTAACCCCCTATATACTCCAAAAATACAGAAGACATAAAATGGGCTGCTTATTTAAAAAAACGAAATATTGCAACTTATTTCATGAAACGTTTCCCAATCCACAAGTCTTCCTACCTTTTACTCCGTACAGGATTTTATAAGGAGTTGGCAAAGCTTTGGGCTAAAAAAATATTCAATTATGAAAAGAAAAGAACAAATCAAAACCCTTTTTAATATGGTTTGATTAAACTCATAAGGGCGAATGGTTTTATCATTCCCAATTATTACCATTTAGCAATAAATTATGAGTTTGTGATGCATCAAAATTGATATTTGCAGTGCTCTAAGATATACCAGCCAAACAATTGTTTAAAATGAGAATAGGTCTCTTTTTCCTTTTAACCCTGCTGCCATTTTTTGTGCATGCGCAAATCTGCACAACGCCCGGCCAAAACCCCTCTACTGCCTTTCCGGTTTGTGGTACCAGCACTTTTGCACAAACAACGGTGCCCCTTTGCGGCGGCCGCAACCTGCCATATAAAGGGTGTGGTACAGGCAACCTGCTGCAGGATGTCAACCCCTTCTGGTATAAGTTTACCTGCTTTAAATCCGGCACACTCGGCTTTACCATTACGCCTAACAACCTGAGTTCAGATTACGATTGGGAACTTTATGATATTACCGGGAAATATCCTGATGACATATACCAGGATGCCGACCTTGTTATTTCCAACAACTGGAGCGGTGAAACCGGTGTAACCGGAACTTCCAACGCTGGCATACGCCTGTTTGTATGCTACGGGCCCGGACAACCGCTTTTCAGTAAAATGCCCGAGTTAAAAGAAGGACATAATTATTTGTTGCTAGTGAGTCATTTTACCCGTTCACAGAGCGGTTACTCGCTTTCATTTGGCGGTGGCACTGCTGTAATTACAGACGCCGGCACACCTCAATTAAAGGAAGTGCTGGCCAATTGCGGCGGAAATAAATTAGGCCTAAAGCTTTCTAAAAATATAAAGTGCAGCAGTATTGCCAACAATGCTTCTGATTTTTATGTTATGCCCGGCAACATTGCAGTTTCGCAGGTTAAAGGTTTTGGTTGTACAACCGGTTTTGATGCCGACTCGCTGGAACTTACCCTGCCACAGCCCTTGGCAGCGGGCGACTATACATTGCATATAAAAAAAGGAAGCGATAACAATACATTACTTGATTACTGCGATAATGCCATACCTGAAGATGATAAACTAACCTTTCAGATATTACCACGTGCGCCATCACATTTTGACAGTCTTGGCACTTTGAAGTGCGCGCCCAAGCAGTTAAAGGTGTATATGGATAAATTTGTATTATGCAGCAGCATAGCCCCAGATGGCAGCGATTTCATGATACAGGGTACCCATCCGGTCACCATTACTTCAGCCACAGCATCGTGCAACACAGGCACCGCTAAAGAAGTTATCCTTACTTTTTCAAAACCAATCGAGCAGGAAGGAGCTTTCGAAGTGATTCTTAAAAAAGGAACCGATGGTAATACCATTTTAGATGAATGCGGTGAAGAAACACCGGAGGGCGATGCGCTTGCTTTTAATACAAAAGATACAGTTAGCGCTTTGTTTACCTATGAAATTCAGTACGGATGCTCGGAAGATGTGATTCAGTTTAGCCATGAAAGAAAAAATGGTGTAAATACCTGGAGCTGGAACCTGGATGATGGCAAGCAAAGCAATCTGCAAAACCCAGTTGGCAGGTACACACTTTTCAACCAGAAAAACATAAGCCTGGTGGTAAGCAACGGTTTTTGTTCCGATACAAGCACGCAAAGTATAGTGCTGGAAAATTATTTAAAAGCAGATTTTACAGTAATAGAAGACAATTGTCCCAACGAGCCCATACCTTTCAAAAGTCACCCGGAAGGAAAAATTGTGAGTCATCATTGGGATTTTGGCGATGGTTCCACCAGCGATCTTGCCGAACCGGAGCATATATTTAACGTGCAGCGCGAAACGGTTTTCCCAGTAAAATATACTGTAACCGACCAATGGGGCTGCCAGAAAATGGTGCAGAAAAATGTGAAGGTTTACACCAGTTGCTACCTGGCCGTGCCCAACGCTTTTTCACCAAATAACGACGGCCTGAACGATATGCTGGCGCCTTTAAATGCCATAAAAGCCGATAAGCTAAAGTTCTCTGTATATAACAGGTGGGGGCAAAAAGTATTTGAAACCAGTGACTGGAAAAAAGGCTGGAACGGAAAAGTGGATGGAAAAGACCAACCGGCTGCGGTTTACATTTGGGTGCTGCAGTATACTAACAGAGATACGCAAAAGCAGGTTGAACAAAAAGGTACTGTTACGTTGATCCGTTAATAGTATTTTGAATGGAAGTAAGATTATTTTAAAAACGTCTGTATTTCCTTTTAATTTAAAAGCATAAACATCAGTTTTCGCAGGAATTTCGAATCCACTCTACTTTGCTGGCCCCAAACTTTATAAGGCTTACAGGTGCGCCTACCGAGCTGGGCGTAATAAGTGATTGGGATATAATCAACTGGTTAACCAATAATACCGGATCTGTTGTTTCATTTTTTGTGGTTAAGTATTTTTCCATTCCGGAATATTCACCCAGGAAGAAGAACTGGTTTTCTTTTTGGGCATGTTCCGCACTGCGTTTGGCTGCATAATCTTTGATTGTCATTTTTTCTTCATTCACTAATTCAAAGCCGATAATGTGCGCTTGCGGAACTTTATTATGCATACTCAGCACCACTACTTCAAGTATATGGCTCTTCATTTCAAGCGTTTTTTTGTATTGCCTGGGATGATTGTTCTTCTGAAATGCCAGTTCTTTTTGCAATGCTTTTTTTAAATCTTTTCTGATAAGGCGCAGTGCTTTTTCAATATTCTTTTGATGCTTCAAATGCTGGTTAATGATGGTGTCAGCAGAAAAAGAAGTGGAAGCCGATGCAATAAAACCGGCTGCAGCATAATAGTAATTATTGACATTACGAATCTTGCAAACAGTTTGATAAGAAGTGCTGTTTCTTTCTGCATCAATGATAATACGCCGGCTGTCGGCACCTATAACAATATAATCGGCAGTAATAAGTACAACAATGGATGTGGCAAAAAGTGGTTGGCTTACAAGAAAAAATAAAGTACAAATAAGTATTTTTTTCATCAGCGGTTTTGTCTGCAGCTCAGAGGCTACTTTAAGATATCTGTTTTTTCATAGCAAACAAATTATACAAAAATTCAGAAGCTACCAAGCTTTGATTTCAGCAACTGTATAAGCACTAAGTAATAAAACGTCTGTTTTTCCTTTTAAACTTACTTCTATTTATTACTGCTGCTTTTGATTTTTCCGCACTCCATTACAACAAATAAGCAGTTCATTTCAGTTGCGGTTGAAAAAACATTGAATACGTTGTCTCTTTGCGGAAGAATTTCAATAATAATCAAAACTAAAAATCATATTATGAAACCTTTATTTATCATTTTAACACTGCTGGCTGTAAACTTTGCCTCACCCGTGTTTGCCACCGGGCGCGATATTAAGCCCACCGTACTGAAATCTTTCAACGCTACTTTTTCTTCTGCTAAAGATGTAGAGTGGACCATTACCGAAAATTTATACAAAGCCCGTTTTGAATTGAACGGACAAATGGTTAACGCTTATTACAGCACTTCGGGTAGTATGCTAGGTGTTACCAGGAACATCAATTCTCACCAACTTCCTTTAACCCTGCAGACTGCATTGAAAAAAGATTACAGTGCTTTTTGGATAACCGACCTTTTCGAATTAAACAAAGACGAAGGCACTTCTTATTATGTAACGATCGAAACGGCAGATGCCAAACTTGTATTGCAAAGCAACCAGAACAACTGGAACATCTACAGCAAATCTCAAAAAAATTAAAACTGTTTTTTGTGTGTTTTAGGTAACAATCCCGCTGAAAGGCGGGGTTTTTTTATTTAAAAGGAAAATGAGACGTTTTAGACATACTCATTCAAACTACATGCTCTGCCAATGACCCATGTGCCGGTGAAAGGTTGAAAAAATAAGCGCTGCCATTGGCTGTATTGGGTGCCGCTTCGCCATTGCAAAGCGCCTGGTATTCGTGCAGGGCATGCAGCCGTTTAAATTGCAGGTCGGTATTGCGCTCCTGTGCCATCAGCAGGTAATCCACCACCGCATCTTTAAAAGGCTTCCAGTTAGGGCTGTTTAGGCTGTCCCTGTTTAGTTGACTGATTTTAAACTGGCTGAAAACCACTTCGTCCCTGCTGTCTTTTGTAAAATAAACGGTAAATAGCTTAAAGGAGTCGTAATAAAGATCAATGGCGGTTGGATAGTAAAAAACGAATTTTATTTTGGGATGCGCTTTGGCTTGTTGTGCAAACCAGTTCTCAAAATCGGTTCGGTTGCACATAAGATAAGTTAATATCTCAACCTCTTCTTTAGAAATGGTAAGCAGATTGGTTCTGTCTTTCAACAGGTTTTTCAGAAAGTTCATGCTATTGGATTTTAAAGGATCGGCTTAAAAATAGTAAGAGTTATTATTATTTCAAACCTTTCTTTTTCCTTTCTGGAATTTCCACCTCGTGTTTATTTATCAAAACTTTGCTTTTGCTGATACAATAGGCGCTTTTTTTAATCGTTGTGAAGAGGAGAACACATTTACAAAACCTTTAATTGATGGGAATGATGCAAAAGGTTTATTTACTGCTGCGGAATAATTTACAGGCCGGCCCCTTTACTTTGGAAGAGATAATTGCCCAAGGGATAAAAAAAACCGACCTGATTTGGGTGGAAGGTAAAAGTGCATCTTGGCGTTATCCCTCGGAAGTAGAAGAACTGCGAAACTATTTGGCCGGTGCATCATCTAATAAAGACAGTCAGCCCGGCCATACACAGCAACCCGATCAAAAAAACGAATCGCCAAAAACAGAAATTAGTAAAGGAGCTAAAAAGGTTTTTGTTAGCCTTCCCTTTCAGGCCAGAAACCAAGCTATAGAAGTTACCACCTCCCCTGCTGACGCGCTGGAACAAAAGGCAGAAGCGCTAAGGCAAAAACTGCAGGCTTATCAACCGCAAAAAGTGCAAGACCCCGAACCTGAAACCAATTATTCCCGAAGCCTGAAAGACATGGAAAGCGACTATACGCTTTGGAAACAAAAGCAGGAACAAAAGAAAAACAAGAGGTTTGATAAACAGCAAATTATTCCATTGTTGGTGATTGCCGTAGTTATTGCTGTGCCACTTTATTTTTTATTAAAGCCGTCATCATCTATTCCGGCTGTATCGCAAGTTTCATCCTCTGCAATAAATCCGCTTGGCGATACAATTGTTGAAATGGCAAATGAAAATGAACCAGAAACGGAAAATAAAGTTCTACCAAAACAAGTGGCCAAACAAATAGAAATTAACGGGTTGAAAAAAGTGCAGCCCAATACCACTCAACCTGTGGTAGACATAACTGAAGACAAACAAGAAATTGCTGCAGTGCCCACTGCCGAAGAAATGGATGGGAATGAAATTGGCGATGAAGTTTCAGAAGAAAATGATGCTGAGAATGCAGTACCTCCAACGGCTAAAAAGAAAACCATTGGCGAAGCCATAGATGGTTTTTTCGGAAAATTTAAAAGCAAAAAAGAGGAAGAAACAAGTGACAGGACCGCTTCAAAACCTGATGCAAAGGGAGAAAGAAAATCCAGCAAGCGAGCAGAAACCGCATCTGCACCACCGCCTGACCCTGAGCAATTGGTACAGCAAGTAAAAGTAACAGCCAATGAGCCCGCAGAAAACTGGATGCTTGGCATCAAAGGATTGAAACTGACGCTGCACAACCAAAGTGCTTACAAGCTAAGTAAAGCTGCTGTGGAGGTAGCTTATTTTGATGAGCAGAATACATTGCTGGAAAAGAAAACGGTTATGTTTCAAAATGTGCCTGCCAAGAAAACAGTTACCATTGGCGCACCTGACCACCGGCTGGCTTCATACGCCAAACACCAGCTGATAACTGTCAGCAGTGAATAAAAAATTGCCTGTGAAAAACATGAACAAAACGTCTCTTTTTCCTTTTAACTCCGTCGGTTGTGCAGCATTAAACAGTTGCCGGCCAAAAGGAAAAAGAGACGTTTTTATATAGTGATCTTATTCACTAAAAAGGGTACTGCTTAAGTAACGGTCGCCACGGTCGCAGGCAATAAAAACAATAATTCCTGATGATAATTCGTCTGCCAGTTTTAATGCTGCAAAGGCTGCTCCCCCACTGCTCATACCAGCAAAAATACCTTCTTCCTTTGCCAGCAGCCGCGTGGTTTCTATAGCCTGCTTTTCAGATACATCAATAATACGGTCTACGCGCGCAGGATCAAAAATTTTTGGCAAGTATTCTTTTGGCCACCTTCTGATGCCGGGTATAGATGATTCTTCTGTTGGTTGGCAGCCTACAATTTGTATGTTATTGTTTTTCTCTTTTAAATACATAGAGCTGCCCATAATTGTTCCGGTAGTGCCCATGGCACTTACAAAATGCGTAATACCACCATTGGTATCCTTCCACATTTCCGGTCCCGTGGTTTTGTAATGTGCCAGGTAATTATCTTTATTGGCAAACTGGTTCAGCTGGTAGTATTCTCCTTTTGATGCTTTTTCTTCGGCATAGTCGCGGCATACTTCAATGCTTTCTAATAGAATAACCTTGGCACCCAGGGCCTGCATAGTCAGCACTCTTTCGCGCGTGCTGGAGGCGGGCATTACCAGTTCAATTTCCAGGTTATACAATCTTGCTACAAGCGCCATGGCTATACCGGTATTACCGCTGGTAGCTTCTATCAGTTTGCTTCCGCCTTTTATATCGCCGCGCTCCAGGGCGCTTTTTATAATGTTCAACGCCGGTCGGTCTTTCACGCTGCCACCAGGGTTGTTGCCTTCCAGCTTGGCCCACACCTGCACCTTGTTGTTTTTATTCAGGCGCTGCAGCAGTACCATGGGTGTATTGCCTATTGTATTCAATATAGTATTCATGTTATCAGTTTAATTTGTGCAGTTGTGCTAAGTTAACACAGTTCACTTTCAGCAAATGTTATTGAAAAGGAAATAGAGACGTTTTACTGCATTGCTTATGTGGTAAATGAAGACCTGGAGAAATACCTAATTCTATATATTACTTAGTTGTAGTGTTTGGTGACTTTTGTAAGTATAAAGCGGTGATTCCATCCTGATTTACATCCAAATCCTTTGTATCAAGTTTACTTTCCTGGGTTTCGTAGATATAGGCAATGTATTTTTTTGTGGACGGAAAACAGCTCCTGGTTTCAGGAGCTGTTTCACTTGAAAACTATCATATAAAGCTTACTTCAATAATTTAACTGTAGCTAACAATTGTAACAGCAGCAACAGAAAGACAGCGAACAACAATCCGGCCTTATCTTTTAAATTCAGTGGCGCGTTCTTATTAACCAACGAAGTTGGCTGCACTCCATTTAAAGTATGGGTTATTGCTGGCACTTTACTTTTATTTAAGGTGGCAATAGCATTGCTATTGGAGTCGTAATGCATAGTGTAAGGGTTGAGATAAAGGTAAAAATCAAACTTCACTACGCAACAAAAATTTAGCCAGCCGTGCCACTGATGGTTTCTCCTTATGTAAACTATGGTTAACTCCCTTGTAAAGTTTTAAATATTAAAGTACCAGAGTACAAAAAAGAGGAAAATTAGAAACAGAATGCTTTGGTACAGGTTTCTGCCATGATCTTTGGCAATTTGTTTTTGTTTCATAGCGGGTACGATAGGGTGTTTAAAAAAAATACAAATACGGAATGCTATGATTTTTACAAGGAATTGGGACTGACAAAAATGAAAGCGGTAAATCAGGGAGGATAAGGTGCGGTGTGTGTTTGCCGGACTTAGAGTTCATCAGGTACACCGGCATTGAATGATGGTGTAAACGTATACATTACAAATTTGAAATGCAAGTACTGTGGATAAATACTGAATAATTGAAATTTATCTTCTACATATAACGCGGCTTACATCATCCAGCAAGGTAGGTGTAAATGGCTGGCTTCCAGAGTAAAAGGCAGGTTTTTTAATATAGGTTACCTTGCGGGGCGGCATGTGTCTGCCATCGCCCAAGTATTTTTCCAAAGTAGCTTCAAAGGTTATTTCGTTGTTGCTTTCTACTTTATAATATGCTTTTGCACTTTTATAATTTACAATCTTCATCTGGTTCATAACACAAAATTTAAAAACGTATAAAAGCTGTCTTTTCTTTTGTTTATGACCAGAATTAAGCTTCGGAGTTTAAAAGGAAAAAGTGACGTTTTTTTAAATCAGATAAAAGTGATGAAAACAATTAATGAGCAGCTAAAAACTGAGGGCTTGTATACCAGATATTTTGTTCGATGGAGTACTGCAGGTCTTCAATAAAATCTTTGTTATCATTATCGCAAATCCAGTGACGACCTGCTTTTTTGAAAAACACTTTTTGCGGAGGCTTCTGCATCACAGGCTGATTAATGCATTGCAACAGGCGTGCTACAAATGTAGAATCTCCGGTTTTACTAATATGATAATGAGCCAAAGCTTCGTTAAACCAAACGGCACAGGTAAACTCCATTACTGAACATTTAAAATTCGGTTTTCTAAAAACCAATTTTATGCCATTATGAACCGGACGGTTTGTATTTTAATAATTATTATAGGTAGAATGATTGTAAATCAATCACTAATGAAGATTCGGTAAAAGGAAATTAAGACGTTTTAAATATTTTATAAAAGGGTAAATATTAAAATCTATGTCTATTTATATTTTTCCGTTGCGTCTTTTTTTAAAGAAAGAGGACTTTTACTCAGCTTGAGTTCCTGAACGGCAACCGGGTTGCCCCAGTTAAAAGAAAGGATCGTTTGGAGTGCTTCTACCAGTTCTTTATAAGAAGATGGTTTCATGAAAAATAAATTGGCGCCCATTTCATAAGCCACCGAAATATTGGCCGGGCGTGAGGTGCTGCTAAAAACAATCACTGCCATGTCTGCAAGGGCCGGGTTGGTTCTTATTTCTTTAAGGCACTCTAAACCATTTTTAGATGGCATGTCAAGGTCCAGAAAAAGCAGTTCGGGCTTGAAGTTTTGAAGTAATGATAAAAGTTCCTTACCGTCTTTAGTAATCTCTAGTCGAATATGAGGCGCTACATCGCTCAATGCCTGTGCAAACAACAATTGGTCATCAGTATCATCATCAGCGATGAAAATGGTCTGAATATTTAGCTGCCTGCCTTTATTAGTATCTACTTCCATTTTTTTTAGCTTTTTCTCTAGGGTAAATACGCGATACAACCGTAAATTTACGTACTTAATTAAAATAAAAAAAGCAAGGGCTTTAGTTTTGTTTGTGCTATAATCGGGAACTTCACTTTTATTAGTTATGCTTTCATAGGATTGTATAAATCCATTTTAGTTTAAAGTTTCGTAAAATATCCTGTTAGTTTAAAAAGAAAATAAGACGTTTTTTATTGTGTGAATTTCGTTATTTAATATATCATTTATGAAACAGCCTATAAAATTTAAAATTATCAGAACATTCCACCTTCTTTTTTTCCTTTTGTTTTTGGGTTTAGGTGCTATAGCACAGGATTCACTGAATATTAAAAAACACACTTATGGTCAAAAGAAGTTTGAACGTAAAATGAAAAAGAACTATGTGCAGGTGTTGGATGTGCGCACAAAAGCAGAGTTTGACGAAGGGCGGCTACCCGGCGCTATATTAATGGATGTACAAAAAGATGATTTTAAAGAAAACATGAAAGGCCTTGATAAAGAAAAAACTTATCTGATTTACTGCAAGTCGGGCCGCCGCTCAGAAAAAGCGTTGAAGCTAATGTATGAAGCAGGATTTACCAATGTATACCACCTGAAAGGCGGCTACACAGGCTGGAAAGGCGAAAAAATAAAATAACAGATTTCTTACTTTCTTTTGCCGAGTCCTTTTAAAAAATTGATCTTTTTTGCCCATTGTGGATAATCAATCAGCGGGTTGCGGTTGCCCTGTATGGCAAAAATGGCCGCGTTTCTGTGCCGTTCGTGCAGTGTTATTTTATAGGCGGAATGCCAGTTTAATAGGGTTTGTATCCTTGCAGGTGTATATTCATTGGCATTGGCATTTATTTGTCCGGGATAGCGCAATAAAAAATACAGCGTGGCACGTGCTACTTCTCCTTTTCCATTTTCAGGTTCAAATTTATTTTTCTCCCTTTTGCCGCAATCGGTGCGTACGGCTTCTTCAAAATCCGGGAAATCGTAATAAGGAATTTTATTTCTGAAACTGTTGCAGGCCCCTTCGCAGGTAAACAGGTGGTGCAGGTCGCCGCGCATTGGCTCTTTTTTGCCAAACCAGGATTGTGGTACAACATGCTCGCAATTGTACATCAGGCTAGCTTCAAGCAGGTCGAGCTCTTTTTCAAATTCCACCTCGCTCCTGCCCTTTTCTTTCATTAATGAACGTGAGAAGTTTTCCAGTTTCATTTCATTACTGATATCTTCTTCAATCAATTCTTCCGGTGTAAATTCTTTCCAGGAATAAATGCTGCGCAATTTTTTATTTGGCTGCCAGTCTACCCAGCTGTATACATAACGGGCAGGGCTGTATCTTACTTTTTGGGTGTGTGTAAGTTGCACCAACTCACTAAGCGCTTTATACATTTCATTGCCGTTTTTACCTCTTATTTTAATATTCCGGTAGTAAAGTTTTCGATGCGTCTCATCTTCTTTTTGGTTATAATAAGGTTTACTTCTTGCTTCTGCCAATTCCTTGAAAGCAATTTCAAGTCTTTTTTGCTTTTCTGCCATAGCAGGTCCCGACACAGAGGGTTTTTCCAGTGTAATGCCAGTTGCAATGGGCTTTTCATCATCTTTTGGGTTTAATGCAATTTTGTCAATTGTAATTTGCAATGGCAATTGGAGCCTGTACTTATCACCTTCCCATTCACCTGATATATCATTAACCGTAAGGTTAACTTTTGAGGTTGAATGAACGGATGAAACTGAACTTGGCGGCTGAAAACTTTCCTTATCAAAAATTTCGTTGCGTAATATTTTTTCAGCCTTTGCCAGTTGTAAGCTTTTCAGGTGGTTTGCAATAACACTGATGCGCACACCTTCATTGGCAATCCAGTGCACGGCAGCTTCACCCATATCGGGCGTCCAGATGTTGCCGTCCCGCGTTAGAATTTTACCATCACTGTTTCTCTGCGGCACTCCGGAATGATGCAGCGCTACTATTTCCCATTGGTCATTATAAACCGGTGCTCCCGAGGAGCCAGGTTCCGTATCAGTTTCATAATGTAAAAAATAGGGCAGCACATCCATCAGCCGGTTCGATCGGAAAGAAAGCTCTTTCGGCCTCCCGTCGGGGTGCTGAATTATGTTCATATACTCGCCTACCATCACTTTGCCTTCTTCTTCAATCAATCGATTCCAGCCAATACCTTCCGTTTCGGTATTGCCTTTGATGGCCACCACCGTCATATCTAATTCTACCTTCGTGTAAAAAAAAGACGAAACATCAAAATTAAATGAAACCGGGTTTTGTAAATTTCCTTTATCATCCAATTGGTAATTCATCTCTACATGGCTGTAATGCGCATCAGCCCGGTTTGGCAGTACGTGATTGTTGGTGATAAAAAGCCTTGGCGATATCATAAAGCCTGTACCAAAACCGGCTACCTGTTGTGCACTTTTTTTTAAAACCACCCGACCAACACTTTTTGAAACAATGCTTCCTTTGTCGAGAAAATGCGCCTGCAGCAGATCGTTCCTGCCAATTATGCGTTTGGCCATAAAGGCCCTGCTTGCTGCTTTTATGGTATCAAAACTTTCAAACGACGGAAGGCTTTTTTGCAGGCGCTCTATTCTTTTAACTACTCTTTCTTTTGTATCCAGTTTAGATAATAAATTAAAAGATTGAGCAGGTGCTTCATTTAAAAGTGAACTTGCTTTTTGTAACGACTTTTGCCGTTCGGTATGCAGCGTTTTTCTCTGGTTGAATCTTTCAGCTGCCTCCAATAGCAGTATTGTAGGTATCGCCATGAGCCATATTTTTTTAGCTATAAAACGTCTATTTTTCCTTTTGGCTTATTAGCAATGGCAGCAGTAATTTTTAAAGGGGCAGACATTGAAAGAGTTGGTAATGCATGAGGCGCATTATAAAATTAATGATCAAACACATAAATAAGAAGTGTTATGGATATTAATAATTTACAATTAATCCCCAACGGGAGGGCAGATTTTCTAACTCATTAAAAAGAAAAACAGAAGTTTCTAACCATGATGCGGAATGACAATACCTTTGAGTCGGCGGTACATTTCGGTGGCATACTCGTCTGTCATCCCACTTAGGTAATCCAGCGCATTCATTACTTTTTCATAAGCACTTTCTGTTTGCTGAAACTCGGTAAACTGGTACGGGAAAAGCTTTAATACTTTTTGCTCTTTGTGTGAAGGTTTTTGTTTTAACAGTGCAGGTATAAAAAGCTCCAACTGTTCCGACATTACATTGAAACCGGCTATCTCAATTTGTATCACCGTATCATGACCGTAAATTTTTTGAACAGATATCTGCTGCACTTCTTTTAAGGCGCCGGTAGCATCATCAATATAATCAATCAAAGTATTATTAAATTGGCCTGATAAAATGGCTTCCCTGTTATCTAAAAACACCTCAGTAGCAGAAACCGCCAATCCATTGATAACTTTCGCGCGCAAAAAAGCAATGCCTTCGTTGGTATCTTCTATTTCATTGAAATAGCGGAATGTTCTGTCTGCATCTTTGCTGCTAATGGGTAGTTTTTGCATCACTCCCATAAAGGCATCTACCACTTCTTTTTTCTGCAAAATACCCAGCCGGTGCGCATCTTCCATATCCACTATGTTATAACAAATATCGTCGGCTGCTTCTACCAGGTATACAAACGGGTGTCGCTTGTAAATAATCGGATTGCTGCTTTCTTCAATCATCTGCAGGTCTGTTGCAATCTTATGTACCGTTTCTTTTTCAGATTGAAAAAATCCATACTTTTTTCGGTGTCGGAAGCTTTTGTCCACAGCCAACGACTCGCAAGGATATTTCAGGATAGAAGCAATGGTAGTATAGGTTAGCCCAAAACCTCCTTTAAAACGGCCACGAAATGCATGCGTTAAAATTCTTACAGCATTGGCGTTTCCTTCAAAAGCACAAAGGTCGCTCCACTGCTGTGAGGTAAAGAACTGCTGCAACGAACAACCATCTATTTCGTTGACGGCATTGTCAATAAAATAAGCCGAAATGGCTTTTTCGCCGGAGTGGCCAAAAGCAGGGTTGCCAATATCGTGCGCCAGGCAGCCGGCCGCTATCACATTCGGCAGCTCGTAGCGGTAAAACTCATAAGCATCTTCATTGTTCTTTTTAAAAGCCTGGCTTACCTGTTCTCCTATCATTTTTCCCAGCGAACGACCAACAGAAGCCACTTCCAGCGAATGCGTAAGCCGGTTATGTACAAAAGCAGTACCGGGTAGCGGAAAAACCTGCGTTTTATTTTGCAGGCGCCGAAATGCCGATGAAAAAATCAGCCGGTCAAAGTCACGCTGAAAACCGGAACGCGGCCCTGTCGGAATTTTATCGGAACCCACTCTTTTCTCTGTGTAAATGGCATCAAACTGCATATGCGATTGGCTTGTAAAGGGGTAAAAATACTGAGCAAAGATGTAAATGCAGTTAAAAGGAAAAACAGACGTTTTTCTAAAGGCTTATAACTCTAGCAACAAAAGGAAATAATGAAACTACAACCAATGCTGTCTTTTTCTCAATTCATGCAAAAGCCATTTGGCTAACCCTGTTGCCGTGGGCTATTTTTGTATGGAAATACGTAACCAAAACGCTTCACCCCAAAACCAAACTGCTGTTTATCAGAAAACGTTCATTTGTGTGTAACAAAGGCAGGCATTCTGGCAATGAAGGAAATGCCTATCTTTTGTTTTTAAAAGGGAAAACAGACGTTTAATAAACCAAAACTGCCTCTTAATAAATATATTTTTTGTTGGACGGTTACTGCCCTGCACTTATAACGAGTGTGGGGCTTCTTTTTATGCAATAGGTTGTTTTTCTTTGGCCGCTAGTCCGTACCTGCGGGTGCGGCTGGCCTTGTATTTTTCAGCTATCACCTGGCTCATGGT
>CBDTUH010000012.1:0-23401 GCA_965363375.1 uncultured bacterium | reverse complement strand
AAAGGAGGCTACCAATTAAAAAAGGGTAACTGGCCAAAAGATAACAAGTGGCCATCAACTTTTGTGGCGCCAGCTTTGTATTAAAAGGAAAAACAAAGGTTTTGAAAATTCAGCCGCATGAAAACAGCACTAAGCTCAAAGCAAAAAACAATGGTAAACCTGTACCCGCTGATTATGAAGGTAACGCGATGGCTGGGCCCCAACGGACAGGTACTGAAAAATAAACAAGAGGTGCCGCCCCCTGTGCCGCTTTACAACCATTTGGTTGCCTTAAACAATGGCGGGGAATTGCCGCTGCATACCTTAAAAGGTAAAAACATATTGCTGGTAAACACTGCCAGCAACTGCGGCTACACCGGCCAGTATGCAGAGCTGCAGCAATTGCAAAATGAATGTGGCGACAGCCTGGTGGTGATTGGTTTCCCGGCCAACGATTTTAAAGAACAGGAGCGCGGCAGCGATGAAAGCATTGCGCAATTTTGCCAACTGAACTTTGGCGTTACCTTTCCGCTGGCGCGCAAAAGCAGCGTGGTGCCCGGCGCACAGCAAAACAGCATTTACCGATGGCTGACCGATGCCGCACAAAACGGCTGGAACAGCCAACCGCCCGAATGGAACTTCAGCAAATATTTGATTGATAAAGAAGGTGTGCTTACGCATTATTTCGGCCCTTCCGTTTCGCCGCTCGGTAAAGAGCTGCGGCAGGCGGTAAAAAGGTAACAATACGTTTGGTTTTATTGCTTTCGGCAGCCTTAGCTTTGCCCATTCAAATCAACAATATGAACTGGCTGATACTGATTATTGCGGGCTTGTTTGAAGTGGGCTTTACTACCTGCCTGGGCAAGGCCAAAACCACCACTGGCGCCACTTCTACGCTTTGGATGGTTGGGTTTTTTGTTTCGCTTTCATTAAGCATGTGGCTGCTGTACAAGGCTACACAAACGCTGCCGCTGGGCACGGCCTACGCCGTGTGGACCGGCATTGGTGCCGTAGGCACCGTGCTGGTGGGCATCCTGTTTTTTAAAGAGCCGGCCGATTTCTGGCGCCTGTTTTTCATTTTCACGCTCATTGGTTCCATCGTGGGCCTCAAGTTTGTTTCCAACTAAAATGTCTCATTTCTCTTTTATTTTTTAAAAGGGAAAGCAGACGTTTTGCATTTTGAATTTGGAGAAAAACAATAAAGTTTTTACTAACCGTAACTGCATTTGAAAAGCTGTTCCCCTGCAGTTGGTGCGCACTCCTGTACCTTTGCTTTTTTATTTTAAAAGGAAAAAGAAACGTTTTACAAAAATGACCGATCAATTGAATAAAGATAACAGCGACCTAAATGCCACATTCAGGGGGACAGGGGGTGGCATTTTTCCCTTGTCGGAAGGCTCGTTTACCATTGATGCCACCAAAATGTTTGTACCCTTTAACCATGCCGATGATGAACTAACCGACCGGCCCACCGGCAGCCTGCTGGTAGAGGTGCAGCCTTTTGTGGTGGTAACCTCTAAAGATGTGCTGCTGCTGGATGCCGGCCTGGGCTTTACCAATGCGGCCACCGGCAAAATGCAGCTGCACGAAAACCTGGAGAAAGCCGGCATCAGGCCCGAGCAGGTAACCAAAGTGCTGATGACGCACCTGCATAAAGACCATGCCGGCGGTATTTGCCTGGAGGGCGACCACAGTTGCCTGAGCCTGCCCAACGCTACGTACTACATTCAAAAAAGCGAGCTGGAATTTGCCATGCAAAAAGGCCTGCCCTCATTTATTCCCGATGAACTGAAAGCGCTGCAAAACTCACCGCAGGTGCACCTGCTGCACAGTGAGGAAGGCTCTATTGATGATTATATTTTTTACAAGCACAGTGGTGGCCACTCGCCATTTCACCAGGTGTTTTGGATAAAAGACGGCGGCCGCACCTTGTTTTTTGGCGGCGATGAAGCGCCGCAGCTGCAGCAGATGAAAGTGCGCTACAAGGCCCGCTACGACTACAACGGGCAAAAGGCTATGGAGCTGAGGCAGCAGTGGTGGGAGCAAGGCAGGCAGGAAGGCTGGCAGTTTCTTTTTTACCACGATATTAAAATACCCATGTTCCCGGCAGGATAATGAATGGATGAAATTGTGATTGAGGAAATGTTTAAAAGGAAAAGGAGACGTTTTTTGAAAGTGGGTTGTGAAAGGTGAAACGTAAGATAAATGGCAAGCTTCATTGTAAAAGGAAACAAAGACGTTTATCAAAGGTCAACTCCACCATACCTTATCAACTTATTAACCAATCAACTCTTCCACGTAACCCGCCTTTGCATTTACTTTGCAGCATGCAACAGCACGGTTTAAAAGTTTACAACTCGTATACAAGGCAGAAAGAAGCGTTCCAGTCCATTACCCCCGGCCACGTGGGCATGTACGTGTGCGGACCCACCGTTAGCGGCGAAAGCCACCTGGGCCACGCGCGCCCTTTTATTACGTTCGATATTGTGTACCGCTACCTGATGCACCTGGGCTACAAGGTGCGCTATGTACGCAACATTACCGATGCCGGCCACTTTGAAGAAGAAGGCCGCGAGGCAGAAGACAAGATCTCGAAAAAAGCAGTGATTGAAAAGCTGGAGCCGATGGAGCTGGTGCAGAAATACACCAACCTGTTTCATTGGGCCATGCAGCAGTTTAACAATCTGCCGCCGTCGATAGAGCCCACTGCCACCGGCCACATTGTGGAGCAGATAAATATGATTGAAGAAATTATCCGCGCAGGCTATGGCTACGAGGTAGGCGGCAACGTATATTTTGATGTAAAAAAATATGCTTCTAATTACGATTACGGCAAACTAAGCGGACGCGTAATAGATGAATTGCTCACGACCACGCGCGAGCTGGAAGGACAAGGCGATAAAAAGGATAAAGCCGATTTTGCGCTGTGGAAAGCGGCGCCACCCGAACACATCATGCGCTGGAAAAGCCCGTGGGGCGAGGGTTTCCCGGGATGGCACATTGAGTGCTCGGCCATGGCTACCAAATATTTGGGTAAACAATTTGATATTCATGGCGGTGGCATGGACCTTCAGTTTCCGCACCACGAAAGCGAGATAGCACAAAGCACCATCTGCAACCACGAGGTGCCGGCGCGCTACTGGCTGCACAACAACATGATTACCATTAATGGTAAAAAAATGGGTAAAAGCTACAACAACGTTATTAAGTTAACGGAGTTGTTCAGCGGCGATCATCCCATTTTGGAAAAGGCTTTTTCGCCCATGACGGTGCGCTTTTTTATTTTGCAAACGCACTACCGCAGCACGCTCGACTTCAGCAACGAAGCACTTACCGCATCGGAAAAAGGGCTGCGACGCCTGATGGAAGCTTACGAATGGCTGCAGGCTTTAGAAGTTGACGGAGGACAGTTGACAGATGACAGTAATGTAGATACAGAACTGAATGAAAAAGTGTTGCGCCTGCTGGCCGAGCTGCCCGAGTACATGAATGATGATTTTAACACCGCTAAAGTGCTGGCCAGTATGTTTGAGCTGGTGCCCATCATCAATGCATTAAAAGATAAAACGAAAGCGCCGGAAGCCTTTGCTGCAGCCACTTTACAGCAGCTGAAAGAAGATTTGAAAATGTATGTAGAAGACATTTTTGGACTGCAGCCCGAGGCGGCAAACGACAGCGATAAGCTAAAAGGAATTATGGACGTTTTGATTAACCTGCGCAAAGAAGCGCGTGCTAAAAAAGACTGGGTTACCTCCGATGCCATCCGCAACCAACTGGCCGAAATCGGCATTATGCTGAAAGACGAAAAAGACGGCGGCATGAGCTGGACGCTGAAGTAGGCATATTGAAAATGCTTTAAAAGCCATCGGATTTTTTCGATGGCTTTTTTATTTCTGCTTGACTTCAAAAGTTATGATGGAATTGTTCTATATTATTGTTTTAAAGAATTGATAAAAAGTTGATTGTAAATCGAGATAAAACCATTTTGAATATTCTAATGGATTTATATAAAACTACCGTAAGAGAAAATAAAAGGTACATAATTAAAATACCCATTTGTAGCTATTGTTTAGCATAAACAAATTTCTATATTAGCGTTATTATATATGTAATATCATAACATAAATGCACCAAGCTAATTATTTGTTTTTTTCATTAATGGATATTAATGGAATGAAATAGATAGTTACAAGAGTTAATATATTTATGGATATTCTATCTCCCAATTCAACACCCAAAACGAAAACTATGATCCGTATTAAAATTAAACTGCTGCATGACAATCGGTTTCGAAAAAGAAATAATCAGGTTCTAATCTAGAATCTTTCTCAGCTACATTTTTCTCTTTTTCAATTATACCAAACTAACGATTGTTGTCATGCCAAGAAAACCAACCCAGGTTAGCAATACCTCCATTCTGTTATTGAAGCAATTTGTTCAAAAAAAAGCAAACTTAAATTGCCAGTCTTTTGCTGATATTCAGCAGTTGCAGTTCAAAATCAGGAAAAGTATAGATGAATATCTTTCTGTACAAACCCTAAACAGATTTTTCGGATTAATAAAAAACGATTTCAAGCCTTCTGCAGTTACGCTTAATATCCTTGCGCGATACATTAATTATAATTCATTCGAAGAGTTTGAACTATTGCAGGCAGAAGCTAAAGAAAAAGACACAGAAAGCTCGGCTACTGTGATGCTCCTAAATTCTTTGTTTTCTACCATGGAGTATAACGGTAAGATCGAATCAGGTGTTTTAAGTATTGTAAGAAATTTGCACTTTCTAATGCAGAAGCATACTTCGCTTGCAAAGGATGTTTACCCATTTATGGCTAGTAGCCAGTTCGGCCGCAAATATTTTTACGAGCAGTTTGTGCATATAGATTCTTTGAACAAAAGCTATGGTGATGGGCTCAATTATTTTTTAATACATTGTAAGGATAAAGAGTCCTGTTTCTTTGCCTATAATGTTTTGTGTCTACGTTACTTTTTAAGCGAGCGGCAACAACAGCAGCAGCACTATTATAAGAAAGTGAGTGCTTATGCTTTAGAAGAAATTAAAGAGTTTAATACAACTAACATTGCCCGTTACTACGCTACACTCGTATTAAACGAATTACATTTTGCAAACATTGATGAAACAGTAAAAGAAGCGTTGAGGTTATTTAAAGAAACTAGGATCAATAATCTTAGGGCCTCAGTATGGTTACAGCCGGAAATGATTTTGGCAGAAGCGCTTTTATTAAGAGACGAACACGAACTCGCCTGGGGAGTTTTGGAGGAAGGCAAAAGATGTTTTAATGCAATAGGCGATACTATTCCCAATGAAATAAAAACCCAGTATGATTTAATGCACCTTTATGCAAGTTATTATGCCGGAAAAATAAGCACTGGTAAAGCAGCAACGGAGTTACTTAGCCTGCAGGCAAAGCCTGTATCCTTTATGTCAAAAGATTATTATGCATTACTGCTTAATAATCTTTATAATGACGTTTTGCCTAAATCGTTTGGTAAACTTACTGACCAACAAATTGAATTATTGATAAAGAAAACGGGATTTTTCTTTTTTGATAAAAAGCTACAACTGTGCTTTTCCAGAAAGATTATTTAATGGAAATAAATGGAGAAAAATATATGTAAATAGTTTTTCATCTTGCACTCACAACGTTGATTAAAAACAGATCCGGATCATCCCAGCCTCGTTTCTCCTCCAAACATCCACTGAATTCCATTCTTTGTCTCTTCTCCTGTGAGCAGGCCTTCAATCAATTCATCAACTAAACAAAAAGACAAAAAATGAAAAAATTCTTCTTCGCAGCTATCGCTGTATGTGGTTTCGTAGTAGTTAATGCTCAAACTGATGAAAAAGTTTCTTCTTCTACAAGTACAACAGCTGGGTCGGTAGACAGCAAATTTGATTTGAAATTAGAAATGCGTAACGTAATCCGCATACATCCTGATGAGAATATAGATGTAACTGGCCTTATTGACAGTGAAATGAAAATGTTGCATGATCAAGAGTTGACTGGTAACCCTCATTTTACTATTAGTTCTAATCGTAAGTTTACTGTAACCTTATCTACTGATATTGATAATGTAACTGGGACTGATGTTGCTGCAAACTCAGTTGGTAACAATGTAATGCCTCTTAATCAATTCCAGTATAAAATTGGATCAATTGCTCCTTCTCAATTAGGTTTGACTAGTAGCGAGCCTTGGACTGATTTTTCAAAAACTCAAACTCTAGTTTCTGATGGAAGCTATGGTTGGGGTAGGCAGCTTAACCTGAAATTCAAGTTGAAAAGAACAAACTTCAACTTCGAAGGTGGTAACTATACTATTCCAATGACCGTTACAGCTACCCAACTCTAATATTATTTTTAGCGCAAGCTCATATAATGAGCTTGCGCTTACCCTTTACAATTACATAAGTTGTGCATTTTGAAGTAAGAACTTTCTATAAAATAATCACTTGCGTTATATTTATGCTTTTGTGTCGTAAAAGTAAGGCACAGATAAATGTTCCACTAAATGTGCAATTTTCCGATTCAGTACAATTGGCAAAAGGGGCACGGTTCGCTTCAAATAATATCATATTAACTAACCTAGATAAGATACAGAAAACTTATACATTATCATTTATATCTCCCAATGGCTGGCGTGTCATGTCTATAACACAAGGTATTTCACTCAAGCCTGGAGAGCAGCGAGTGGTCCCATTAACCATAGTACCATTGCCCAATACAAGAGCAGACTGGACACCAGTTGAATTTTTTATCAATGGTCAGACTAGTGCTGATACATCTAGTCACATTTTCTGGATAAAAGCATTTCCAGTAGCTCGATATGAAGCGAAATTGATGACTCGTGAAGTTTATTTGTCAGGAAAAGATAGAAGGGTAGATATGAAACTTTATATAAGTAACAATGGAAACATATTTAATAAGGTGAATGTAAGTTTCAGAAATTATTTTATCGGTTTTAATGGCCAAGTAGAACTTGCACTACAACCTAATACAGATACAGTATTCACCTACTCATTTGATGTGCCAAAAGCAAAATTGGCAGAGTTGTCAAAACAGAACATTTCTGTAAAAACAACTGATTCCGCTGGTGCTGTAAAGTTGCAATTTATAGAATTAAATCGTCTTGTTGATAGCAGAAAACAAAATGCATCTGCTTATCTTACAATTCCTTTTGAGGTGGAGAATGGATATGTGTATATAGGCAAAGAACTACGATACTTTGCTGGTGTTAAAGGAGGTTTCAAATTTAATAACAATACAAATTTGGTTTTTAGTTACCGCTCTAAAGAGTTTGGAATTGAAAACCAATTGCAAAATCACGTACTTACATTAGACTACCAAAGCAAGAAGTTTAATTTATTTCTGGGCCAGGTTTCCGGAGCTGGTCACTTCGCTACTTTTGGAAATGGGCTTAAATCCAGTTACCAACTAAGCAACAAACTTACAGCTGAAGTAGGTGTATCAATTCATAAGAGGAATTCCTACTTCAAAAATGACAATATCGAAGTAGGCATAAAAGCGGCACTCAAGAAGTTCAAAACTGAACATTCTGCGGCAGCGAATATTGATCGTATAACACTTGCAAAAAGTTACCTTACAATGAATAAGGTTGCTTTTAAGTTGAACCCGGCGCTTTCAGTTGAAATGAATATTGGCTTAGGCATGGAGCAATTTAAGAGTACAAGGTTAATACAGGATGAAAAGTTAGGATTGGCGTGGGGATATAACTTAAGGTATAATTCAAAAAGTTTTCTTTTTAATTCCAGGATGCAGCAAAATAGCTCTTATTTTCCTGGAATTAATCAAGGACTTCAATCGAAATATCACAATCTTTCGTGGATAACAAAAAAAGCAATTCTGAGTTTATTTTATCAATCTAATAAAAGTCTGGTTAATTTATTTAGAGATACTATTTATAATTCTGATTTATTAGCTTTTAATTCTAACCGTTATGGCATAAATTCCAATATAAAACTGAGAAAAACAGGTATTACTTTGGGGGCAGGCAAGTTTAACCAATTTGGCAGTTCAGGGGCTAACTTGAACACCTATACTTTTTTTGATGCTGGCTTGAATATTCGTGCAGGGAAAAGCTGGAGTTTTATTTTGAATTCCTTTAATGGTTACGGTAAATTGGAAAATTCAGATGATAAGAATATTTGGATATCAAATATCAACGGAGGTCTTTATCATAAATATTTTAGTATTTCTGGAATATTTACTCAAATGCCGATGATTTCTCAGAAAACTTCAGGAAAAGTATTCGATCGTTATCATAAAGCCCTCAATATAACACCAGCGATCAATCTTTCTCTAAAAGGTAAGTTGCAAACAAACATAGGGTACAGTCTGTCTCGCTCTTTATTTGATGAAACGCTTACATCATATGTGGTTGGGCGAGTTGGTTACATTGGTAAGCGCAATGGATTGACAGTAAGCCTCAATGGTACTGTGCCAGTAAAGAAGTCAAATTTAGGAATGGTAGGACATACAAGAGAAAATATAACGTTGTCAATTCAGAAAAAATTGAACCTGCCAATAATCTTTAAAAAGAAATATGCAAAGTTAAAGGTGATGGCATTTGAAGATGAAAATGGTAATGGAATAAAGGAAAATGATGAAAGTTATCTGCCGAATATAAAGATGAAAATAAATGATATACCATTTTATACTGCAAATTCTGGAATTGTAACTTATAAGAACATTCATAAAGATACATATACTATTGATTTAACAGACGCTGGTAATGTAGAAGGAGTATATCCAGCAAAAGGGCTATTTCAAAAAGTTTTAGTAAAAGGTAATTCTACAGTGCATATTCCATTCAGTAAAAGTAAGGCCATTACAGGGAAGATATTAGTTGAATTAGACCCTCTTAGCAACATTAAATTTATACCGAGTGGGCTAAAGGTCATAGCTACAGATTCTTTGGGGAACAGTTTTGCTGCGATAACAAACGAAAAAGGGGAATTTCAGATTAATGTTCCAAAAGGAAAATATATAGTCTCATTGAACCCTGATGCATTTGATGAAAAGCTTAAGCCTGAAATAATGGCTTTGAAAGCCGATCTGATAGCTGACGATGAGTACAAAATTCAGTTCTTAATAAAACAACAAAAACGTAAAATTAGATTACTAAATAGCAATTAAGATGAAAGCGCTAACAACTATCTTTACTATCTGCCTTAGTATTTTTATCAATTTCTCTTGGGCACAAGGGAATGATGCCGGATTGTATATTGACCCAGCTACAATTGACTTCAATCTTCTAAATGGACAGTCATCATCTTCTCAAATTACCATAGTTAATAAATTAAATATTAAGAAACAGTTTTCAATCTATATAAATGATTGGCAAAGGGATACTTTGGGAAAACATTTATATCAGGTGCCTGGCACGAATAGCAGAACGTGTTCTAAATGGATTTCTCTAGATAAAACCTTTGTTGAATTGGAACCTGGCCAGTCTACAGTAGTAAACGTTAAAATGACAGTTCCGGATTCGGCAGATGCGGTGAAGCAAATGAGATGGGCCATGGTTTTTATAGAGTCGATTGATGAAAAAAAGGTACCCACTAAAGCAGATGGAGTAATGACCAGCGTGCAAACAAAGTTTAGGGTTGGTGTTCATGTTTATCAAACGCCTCCAACAAAGATTAATAAGGAAGTTAGAATGTTGAGCTTTGAGCCGGTTCCCGATTTTGAAAATCAAGTGTATAGAATTGTATGTGAAAATGTAGGTGACGTACAGCTAAAATGTAGCGGCTTTTTGGAACTTTCAAACCTGTCGGATGGTTCAAAAACCATGCTGCCGGCAATTGATTTTCCTATGTTTCCCGAGCAAAAACGCTATATAGATTTTATGCTTCCAAAAGGTTTGGCAAAAGGGAAATACACTGTCATGGCTATGATTGATGCAGGAGAAGATGTGCCATTGGAAGCTGCCCAAAAACAAATTGATATTAATTAAGAATTGATTTTCATTATGGTTTTGCGAGAACAATTGTATATAGGGCGAATGCTATTTCTTGGAGTTATACTGTGCTTGGTATTCAGTAAGCTTCAGGCTCAGGATAATCCTCCTATAAATTCTATACGTCTGGAGTTGTTGTCGCCCTTGAATTTCAGTTATACTAATGCTCAGGATTTATTGGAGAAAAAGGTAATACCTAATGCCTTTGCCTTAAGTATAAAAATCAAGAATGAGAACGTCATTGTATCTGCTCTGGTAAACGTCTTTAGCAATTCTGGAAATACAGATGTTGCTAAATTACTTGCCTTAAGAATGACCAATAAAAGCTCGCCAAATGTAAGTATTAGTAATAGTGAAGTAGCGCTATCCAATGACATGGTGCCTTTGTTTTTTCAGCCCAAATCTTTATCAGGTGTAAAGCACTATGCTTTTTATTATGATGTTATTTTGAATCCTCCTAAAACTATCATTCCGCCCGGGACCTATAGCTTTTCTATTGATTTTACAATAACACCACAATGAAATACTTCTTTTTCATTATATTATTAATAATGGCCACCCATGCCTATGGGCAAAATGAGTCCTTATCAAATCGGGCACAAACAGCAACTGCCACTGGTTCAATCCATATGTACTCTTTACAAAGGTTCAATCTTGATATATTATATAATGGCAGAATCGAATTTCTATATCCCGAGGAATTTGATAAAGGCAAGGAATACTTAAAGTTTTTAAAGGCAACTGTTGTTAGTAATGTTCCTTGGATAGTAACCGTTATGGCAACATCTCCAACTTTTTATGCAAGTTCACAACTATCTCCCGGAGTTGCAATGCCTGTTAAGGTATTAGAATTCAAAACAGGGTCACACTACACCTGGCAGCCATTAACCGATAAGCCAGAGCTCTTTTTAACCTCTTCAAATAACAATATTTACAGTGAGTATTTTATTGATTTAAGGCTAAACCCAGGTTGGAATTATCCGGGGGGGCACTATAGTACTACAGTGGTTTTTACGCTAACTCCCCAATAAATTTTAAGGTGAAAAGACTAATTACCGTGTGTGCAATGTTTGCCTGTCTTTGCACGCAGGCACAAAGCCTTACAGGTACATGGTTAGCTGCCTACCGCCGCGATCTGCCAAGTGACAAAAGAGTATTTTACTACAAGATTTATCTGCAGCAGCATCAAGACTCTGTATATGGCATCTGCCAAGCTCTTGATGCAATGACCGATATTCGGGGTCTGAACCCCGAAACCGCTGATGTTCAGAGTACATATCATCTTTTTAACCATCACCTTTCTGCTGCTGATACAACCCAATTTGTTCTCACCAGTGGTGAGCAGATCAGTAACGGTGCTGTCGTCACCCAAAATTCGCCCCCGATGTTTTTGACTTGGGTGTGCACAGTATTGCCATCAGGCAAGAATCACTTTGAGTTCACACCCCGAATTGTTCATTCGCTGCAGCTATTGAGTGATGGACAAATAGGAAATATTGTGCTAAAAAAACTTTCAACAGATATTCCGCCCCATGTCAATCTTTTGCCACTTACGGCTTCAAAGCTTTCCCTGAAGCTGCCCTCACTATTTCGGAAAAAGAAACCGGTGAATAATAAGCCTCAATTAACTTTGGAGACAACTACCCCCATTGAAGAAAGAAAAGATGTAGTACACCGCATTATCGAAACAGAAGCAGCAGAAGCAACAATTGACCTCTACGACAATGGTATGGTAGATGATGATACCGTGTCGCTTTATTTCAATGGCCGGCTGCTGATTGACCGGCAAAAGGTTTCTGAGGTGCCACTGCGCCTGACGGTAAGGCTAGACAAAGAAGTTGAAAACCGCTTTATTTTATTTGCACACAACGAAGGGAAGATACCGCCCAACACCGCCCTGCTGGTGATAAGAACCGGCCAGGCCCGGCACGAACTTACCTTAAAAAGTACACTAACGGAAAATGCCGTAGTGTTGCTGCTTGCAAAGCCTTTGCAAACCGAAGATGCAAAAGAGAACTAAAACGTCTGGATTTCCTTTTGGCTACAAAGTATCTTTGCAGCATGCATTTTCTTCCCCACCTGCAAAAAGATAAAAAGCTAAAAAATATATTGAAAGGCGAGGTGCCGCTGCTCCATTTTCACCAGAACATTTGCCTGCGCCTTTGTGCCTCCATCATGAGCCAGCAACTTTCCACCAAAGTGGCGGAAGTTATTTTTAAACGCTTTCTCAACCTGTATGGCAATGTGGAACCAACGCCCAAACAAATACTGGAAACACCACCCGAGGTGCTGCGCTCCATTGGCCTCTCCAACGCTAAAGTGCAATACGTGCTGAACGTGGCACAGTTTGCCACCGAAAATCATTTAAGCGATACGCGGCTGCTGCAAATGACGAATGAAGAAATTACAGAACTGCTGACGCAGATAAAAGGCGTAGGCAAATGGACGGTGGAAATGCTGCTGATGTTTACCCTTGGCCGCGAAGATGTGTTTGCCGTAGACGATTATGGCCTGCAGGTAGCCATGAAAAAACTGTACGGCCTGGATGATAGCAACAAAAAAAGCTTTAAACAGCAATTGGTACAAATAGCCGAAAAGTGGAGCCCTTACCGCACCTACGCCTGCCTGTACCTCTGGCGCTGGAAAGACGAAAAATGAGTTTGTAGTCGTTGGGTCAAAACGTCTTTTTTTCCTTTTGAGGTTCATGGTTCATAGTTGATGGTTCATGGCAAACAGCCAGATGCAAAAACGTTTCTTTTTCCTTTTGTGAATGGTGAATTGTAAATGGTGAATAAAGCAGCCGGAAGTCAAAAACGTCTCCTTTCCCTTTTAGTAAGTGTAAAACTTTAATGCCTCCTTGTTTGTCATCCCGACCGAAGGAAGGAATCTGCCGAAGGCGTACGCAAATCAAAAACGTCTCTTTTTCCTTTTACCCACCCCGCCTTTTACCTTAAACCGCTCCCCGCCGCTTCCCTAACAAAGAATTAGCAAAACTGTATTTGTACATCTGCGCTGCAACAGCCATTTTTGCATACGAATTCAGTGGTGCAACCTTTTACCAGCTTTACACTTCGTACTTTTAACTATGCCTGTGTTCAACCAATCGAGGAGTTATATTATCCGAGCCATCTTTTTGGTGACCGTTCTGGTCATTCTGGCGCAGCTGTTCAACCTGCAGGTTATTTCCAGCAAGTACCAGCAGCTGGCGCAGGACAATGCCGTCTTCCGTAAGGTGGTGTACCCCTCGCGCGGTATTATTTACGACCGCAAGGGCCGCGCCATTCTTAATAATACACTGATGTACGACCTGATGGTGACCCCCTCGGAGCTGCGCAACGTGGATACGGCCTACATCTGCCAGATGCTGGAAATAACTGAAGAAGAATTTAAAGAGCGTGTGGTTACTGCCATCATCCGCAACGGCCGCTACCGCCCCTCGCCCATGCAGGAGCTGCTGACGCCGCAGATGTTTGCCCGGCTGGATGAAAACCTGTGGCGCCTCGGTAGCGGCTTTTACCTGCAGGAGCGCCCGGTGCGTACCTATCCGTATAACGTGGGTGCCCATATGATCGGTTACGTAGGTGAGGTGGACTCGGGCATTATTGCCCGCTCTAACGGCTTTTACCAGCCCGGCGACTATGCCGGCCGCAGTGGAATTGAAGCGTTTTACGAGCGCGTGCTGATGGGCCAGCGCGGCGAGCAGTATTTAATTAAAGACAATAAAAACCGCCTGGTGGGCCGCTTCGAAGGGGGCGAGCTGGATAAGCAAGCCATTACCGGCCGCGCCCTCAATACTTATATTGATGTGGAAGTGCAGCAGCTGGCCGAAAAGCTGATGGCCAATAAAGTTGGTGCCGTGGTGGCGCTGGAGCCTAAAACCGGCGGCATCATTGCCATGGTATCGGGGCCCAACTTTAGCCCCAATGCGCTTACCGGTCCCAACTTCAAAAAAAGCTATAGCAAGTTTATACTCGATGTATCGCGACCGCTGCTCAACCGCGCCATTAAAGGGCAATACCCGCCGGGCTCAACCTTTAAGCCTATTGGTGGCTTGGTAGCGCTGGATGAAGGGCTGATTACACCTTCATATGGCTATGGCTGCGGCGGCCGCTACTATGCCTGCGGTATAGGCAAGCCACGTTGTACGCACTCCAATGCCGGCCACGCCGGTAACCTGCGCCTGGCCATTGCCAACTCGTGCAACTCCTACTTTACCCATATTTACCGCATGGTGGCCGACAACCCCAAGTACGGCAACGTAAAAGACGGCTATGCCAAATGGCGAGATTATATGAACCTGTTTGGCCTGGGCGTTCGCCTGGGTGTAGACCTGCCGGGTGAGGACAGGGGCAATATCCCGGATACATCGGTGTACAACAAAGTGTACCGTAACAGCTGGAGCTCGTGCACCAACCTTACACTGGGCATTGGGCAGGATATGATGACGGCCACACCGCTGCAGCTGGCCAATGCTATGTGCCTGATTGCCAACAAAGGCTACTATTACACGCCGCATTTTGTAAAAGATATCGAAGGCGAAACCGAAGCCGATACTATTTTGAACCCGTTCCGGGTAAAACACGAGGTGCTTACGCATATTTCCGACGACGCTTTTGAAGCCGTGATCAGCGGTATGCAGGATGTGGTGGAGATAGGTACGGCGCGCCGCGCCAAAATTCCGGGTATTAATGTATGTGCCAAAACCGGTACTTCGGAAGTGTATAAAGTAATTGACGGTCGCCGCGTGCAGCTGAAAGACAACTCCATGTTCGTTTGTTTTGCCCCGCGCGAAAACCCCAAAATTGCCATTGCCGTGGTGGTAGAGAATGCAGGCTTTGGCGGCACCTGGGCCGGCCCCATTTCGGCACTGATCATGGAAAAATACCTGAACGATACGCTGCGCCCCGAAAGTGTAAAAGAAGCCGAGCGCGTAGCGGCAGCCAACCTGATGCCGGCCTGGCTGCCACGCGAGCAGTATAAAGAAGACTCCATACGTGCCCGCTTTTATTTTAACCTGACCAAAGACAGCAGCTATATTAAAAAATACCTGCGCCGCGGCGGCACCGCACCGGCCAAAAAAGATTCTACTCCGGCACGGCCGGTGCAGCAGCCTGCACAGCGCGTGGCATACCTCCAACTGTGGGAGGCCGTGCTGCCCCAAAACATTTTTGAACAAGTAAAGAAAAACCTAACCTGATGCGTGCTGAAGATGCCAAGATTACGAAAGGTGTAGATATGGTGCTGATATGGTTGTACCTGTTGCTGGTAGCTATTGGCATTACCGCCATTTTTGCTGTTACCTACCGCGAGGGCGATCCCATTGTGGCTTCGTTCTTTTCCTTTAAAACCGACTACAGCCGGCAACTTATTTTCTTTTTTGTGGCGGCGGTTATTGGTGTTTTTATTTTATTGACCGACAGTAAATTTTTTCCTGCTACGGCCAACCTGTGGTATGCCGCGGGCATGGTAATGCTGCTGCTGGTATTCCCGTTTCACTCGGCGGTAAAAGGTACCGAGTCCATCATTCGCTTTGGCGGTTTCCAGTTTCAGCCGGCGGAGCTGTTTAAGGTGCCGGTGGCGCTGGCGCTGGCCAAGTACCTTTCGCGGGTAGATATGGATTTCAGCAAAACCCGGTCGCAGTTGATAGCCACGGCCATTGCCATTACGCCGGCGATAATTACCATCATGCAAAAAGAAACGGGCCTAGCGTTGGTGTATTTTTCCTTCTTTTTGGTGATGTACCGCGAGGGGCTGCCGCCTATGGTGTTGATCGTTGGTTTTTCGATAGCTGTGCTGGTGATTGCCACCATTATTATTGAGCCCAACACGCTGGCCATTGTACTTACTATTATTGCAGGCCTGGTAAATAAAGCGACGCAAAAGCAAGTTGGTAACCATTGTTTTCATCTGGTTGCTGTGCGTGGGCGTGCAGCGCTTTGCCGTGCCTTTTATTTTTGAGCATGTGCTGCAAAAGCACCAGGTGGAGCGCATTTTTTCGCTTTTTGGTAAAGACAATCCTTACTCCAAGCTGCCCGCTGAGCTGGCCGTGCAAAACAGTTCGTCTAAAAAAGAAGGCGTGAATGATTACAACGTGCGCCAATCCAAAATAGCCATCGGCTCCGGCGGTTTGCTGGGTAAAGGTTTATTAAGTGGTACGCAAACACGCTACGATTTTGTGCCCGAGCAGCGCACCGATTTTATTTTTTGCACTATTGGCGAGGGTTTTGGCTTTGTTGGTACTTCTATACTTTTAATTATTTACCTCGTCTTGCTTTTCCGCATTATTACCGTGGCCGAGCGGCAGCGCAGCGTGTTTAGCCGCTGCTATGCCTATGGGGTGGCGGCCGTGTTCTTTTTTCATTTAGCCATCAATGTGGCCATGACGGTGGGCCTGGCGCCGGTAATTGGCATTCCGCTGCCGCTGATTAGCTATGGTGGTACGGCGCTGCTAACATTTTCCATTTTACTGTTCATTCTTATTCGCCTGGATGCCGACCGGCAGATGGTGCTGCGGTAGACGACTGAAAAAGAGGACAGAGGACAGAGGGCAGATGGCAGTTGGCAAAACGTCACTTTTTCCTTTTAAGTTTAACGCAAAGAGGCAAAGGAATAAAAACGTCTGGTTTTCCTTTTAAAAATGTGGTTTAGAAAATCAGCCATCTGATGCTGTTATGCCAAACTACTTTCGGCGTGCCTTTGTTGAAAGAAAATATTAGCACAGAGCAAAGTAGAAAAAGAGATGAATGAAAACGTCTCTTTTTCCTTTTAAAATAATTTCTTCAATTATCTCACGTTTCGCCTCTCACGTAAAAACGTCTGTTTTTCGTTTTACATTTTTAATTTTTCATTCTTTTCCAAACGTCTCTTTTTCCTTTTGGCCAAGCGGCGCCGCTGCCGTAAAAAAGGCCAATTTTACGCAGATGATAAAGTAATTATACGATTGCATTTGTTAGAAAAAATAACGTTCTTGCAAGTTGAAAAATCCACTGCCGGACGCTAGTTTCAATGTTTCGGCAATATCCGGCAATTAAGGCGGCGGGCCAATGTAAGAGCGGGCCTGCGGCATAAACCAATAAACCAGATCCTATGAAGCTAAAGCTCTTTCTGCTGCTTTTAAGTGCACTGCTTTGTGCATGGCTGTTGCCCCTGGGTGCATGGGCGCAGGGCTGCGCCGGTGTGCAGGTGGCTTATACCACTACCGAATCGCGCTGCATGTCTACCGGCGCTATCACGCTTGCTGTTACCGGTGGCTCGGGCAGCTACAACTACAAGGTAGAAGGCCCCGTGAACACGGCTTACACTTCTTCAAACATCATCACCGGGCTGCAGGCCGGTACTTATACCATAACCGTAAGGGATGTAAATAATAACTGCATTACCACGGTAGAAAACGTAGCCGTGGCCGGCTCTTACCAGGATCCGCGCTTTACCCTTTCGCGTACCAACGTAAGCTGCGCGCGCAACGATGGCACTATTACCGTAAACGGGCTGCAATACGGCCGCTCGCCTTTTACCTATACTATAGTAGCGCCCTCGCCCATGGGTGTAGGCACTACCAACAGCAGCGGCAACTTCAGCAACCTGGTAGCCGGCGAGTATGCCATACAACTTAAAGACTCCTGCGGCGGCATACAGGTGCGCCGCATTACCATAGAAGATTACAGCTGGAGCATTGATGCGACTACTATTGCTAAAATTGATTGTAATACGGTGAGTGTGCTGGTGAAAGTAAAGGACAATAAAGGAAAAGAGAACACCAGCTCTCCGGCCGATTTTACAGGTTTTCAGTTTGGTGTGATCAACGAGGATGGCACCACCAGCTGGCAAAGCAGCCACAGCTTTACTTACAATCTGGGCAGCCGCCGCTACCTGGAGGTAGTAGTAAAAGACCCCTGCGGCAATGAGAAAAAATATACCTGGAAAGAAACTGCAGGCGTGAAGCCGGCCATTGGCAACATCAGTACAGCCAGCAGCACCTGCTCTACCTTTACAGCCGCGGTTGGCGGCCAAAAAAACCTGACCAGTCCATATTACAATTTATACGATCAGAATACCAATGTGCTGGTAGCTGATAACAACACCGGCGCCTTTGCCAACCTGGCCGCAGGCTCCTATTGTGTAGAAGTGGTAGATGTTTGCTACGATACTATTATCCGCAAATGTTTTACACTTACACCGCCAACATTATTATTAAACAACCCGGTTATTTCGGCCCGCACCTGCACCACCTTTACCGCCAGCATTACGCCCGCTAATTTCACCGCATCTAACTACTGCCTGTACAATGAAGGCGGAACGCTGATAAGCTGCAACACAGATGGCGTTTTTCCCAACCTGGCCTATGGCAAATACACCATTAAAGCTACTGATGCCTGCAGCGGCGACGTGCTGGAAAAAGTGGTGGACGAACCGCAGCCCATTCCCATCATCAACACCCACTCAATAAGCGGCACCTGCACCAATTATACCGTGGTAGTAGGCGGCAGCAACCTGGATGGCGCGCAGTATTGCCTGTACGACAGCAATGGAAACCTGGTAGCGTGCAACTCAAGCGGACAGTTTGAGAATGTGAGTGCCGGCAACTATTGTGTAAGGGCAGTGGTGTGCGGCGTTACCTCTCAGGATTATTGCATAGGGGTTTCCGGCCCGCCACCAGCCATTGATGCCAACGTGGCCATCAGCGACAGGCAGTGTGCTACGTTTACCGCTACCGTTACCGGGCAGAACTATTTAACCAACCCGGTGTTTCAGTTGATTGACAGAACCACCAATGAAGTAATAGCTACCAATGGCACCGGCGTTTTTACCAACATCAACTACGGCAGCTATACTATTAAACTGACGGATGGATGTAATGGTGCTGTTATAGAAAGATACTTTGAAGTACTGCAGCCGCAGCCATCAGTAAACCCAACTATGCAGCAAAGCAATGCCACCTGCGCTACGTTTACAGCAAGGGTAACAGGCGCTAATCTTATTAACCCTCAATACAACCTTTATAATGCGGCCGACCAGCTGCTGGAGACCAACAGCACCGGCATCTTTAACAACCTGCCCTGGGGCACTTACTGCGTAGTGGTTACCGATGGCTGTACGGGCAATACCTTCAGGGTGTGCCAGACCTTTGCTATGAACTATGCCATTACACTTACCACCAGCAAAACCTGCGCTATTGGAGAAGGTACTGTTACGGCATCGTTTACCAATGGCTTGGCGCCTTATACCGTAAATGTGTACAATTCCGATGGCACCTTAAAAGAAACAAAAGTTACTTCTTCCGGCAGTACTTCGTTTACACTGCCGCTGCTGGCGCCCGGCGAAAATTATACAGTGACCGCTACCGACAATTGCGGCCGTGCTGATACCAAAACCATTGCACCCGACGCCATGGTGGTTACCAAAAGTATCAATGTCGTTTCCAAATGTCCCAGCTCTACATACCAGAACGGGTCGGGCAATATGCAGGTAACGGCTTTCTCCAATCACAAAGCAGTTACGCCTAAGATCATTAAAAAAGACGATGTCAACTGGAGCAGAACACATTCTTCCTCCAGCGGCAATGTATACACCTTCTCCGACCTGGCGCCTGGTACTTACATTGTGGAGTACACCATCGCCACTTGCACCGGCAAACTGTACGACACGGTTACCGTTAACCCTTATACCTATCCTTCGCAGGGCAATTCGGCTATTTATCAGTGCGACAACAATAGCTTTACGCTGAATGCAGATGTTAGCGGTGGCATTGGTCCTTACAATTACCAGATCATCGGCAGCGACCCCGAATCGCCCAGCATCGTTACGGCAGAGCAAGCCAGCCCATTTTTCAGCATTAACAATGGCACCACCTATTCGCTTATTCGCCTGCGCACCATTGATGCCTGCGGCAATGCCACGCTTAACGATGTAAGCGTGCTGCCCCTTCAGAACATTATAGTAAAGGCCACCAACGACTGCTTTTATAGAGATGCAGTGCTTTCTGTAGATACCATTCCCAATGCCACTTACCAGTGGTTTAAGAAAACAGGCATTAATGACAGCATTTTATTAACCACCGAACTAACCTACAACCTGCCTTTTATGAAGCCTGAAGACGTAGGCACCTACGTGGCCCGAATCACCATCAACGATGGCTGCCTGGTGCGGGTGGCTTCTTACACGCTGGATGGAGACTGCGGCCATACTTCGCTGCCCAATGCATTGCAGCTACAGGGTAAGGCAGAAGCCAAAGCAAACGTGCTTAGCTGGAATGCTGCTGACCTGGCCGTAGTAGCTTACACAATAGAGCGCAAGGCAGCGCATGATACCGGTTTTGTAGCTATTGCCACCCGAAAAGCCAGCAGTGCCAGCAACAGCAACGGCTACAACTTTAACGATGGCAGCAGACTTGCAGGTACTGCGCAGTACCGTGTAAAATGGATAACAGCAGGCGGCAAAAGCGGCTATAGCAACATTGTGCGCCTGCAGGCAAAAAGTGCTGCGGCAGTGGTTTATCCCAACCCGGTTACCAGCGAGTTCCGCATTGCTTTTTCCCATGCTGTGGCCACCAACTATCGCATCAGCCTGCACAATGCAGCGGGGCAGGCCGTGTACCAGACAGAGATGAAACAAGTAACCAATTCTGTATTTCATTACAGCCGGCAGGCACAAATGCAGGCAGGTATGTACCTGCTCAAAATTGTAAACACCACTACCGGCGAAACCGTGCACCACAAGCTTTTGTTTAAATAAAATGGTCGTTGCTAACCTTGCAATGGCTGCCTGCGGGCAGCCATTTTTTTAAAAGGAAAAAGAGACGTTTGGAGAAGAAGGAAAAATTAAAAATGTAAAAGGGAAAAGAGACGTTTTAGAATATCGAACAAGGGGCAAGGAACAGATGAATGATGAAGTAGAGAGAATGCTCAATATTCAACGCTCAATGTTCAATTATCAAATAAAAGGAAAAAGAGACGTTTTGATGAACTGACTCATTCACCATTGACAATTCACTATTCACAAAAGGAAAAGGAAACGTTTTACCAATTGGGCAATTAACTCAATTAACTTATTAACTCAATTCTACCATTACCACCAATACCAATTACCTTATCAATTTTTTAAACAGCTTCAGCTTGCCTGCAAACGGCGGATACTTAATGGAAGGATCAAACCAGGTGGGCGTTTTCATGATGGCTTTGCGGTGGCTGAATACCTCAAAACTGTGGGTGCCGTGGTAAGCACCAATGCCGCTGTTGTCGCGGCCGCCAAAAGGCAGGTGCGGGTTGGTAAGGTGCCACGATGCATTGTTAACGCAGCCGCCGCCAAACGAAATGCCATTAAGCCACTGCGCTTCTTTTCCCTTGCTTTGGGTAAACACATAAAACGCCAGCGGCGATGGATTGCGATTGATGATGGCTGTTGCTTCTTCAAAACTGCTGAACGATAAAATGGGCAGCAGCGGGCCAAAAATTTCATCGCCCATCACTGCGGTATCAATGTCCACATCTACCAGCAGCGTAGGCTCTATATAGTGACTGTCGACATTGTGCCGGCCGCCATATACTACGGTGCCATGCTGCGAATAATTCAGCAGGCGGTAAAATTGTTTTTCATTAATAATGCGGCCGTAAGATGATGAGGTGGAAGGATCTTGCGTAAAAAACTGCTGGATGGTTTGCTGCAACGCTTCTACCAGCGCTTCTTTTTTAGAATGGTGCACCAGCACATAATCGGGCGCCACGCACATTTGCCCGGCGTTGCTGAACTTGGTAAGCGCAATGCGCTTTGCGGCCACTTTTATATCGGCATCGCTTTCTACCACGCAGGGGCTTTTGCCACCCAGCTCCAGGGTTACGGGCACCAGCTGCTGCGCCGCCATTTGGTATACCATTTTTCCCACCGCGGTGCTGCCGGTGTAAAACACATGGTTGAAACGAAAATGATGCATTAGCGCGGGCACCACCACAGCACCATCGCCGGGTACCAGCAAAATATAATTTGGCGGAAAAGTATCTTTCATGATCTGCTCAATAACAGCGGCTGTGGCAGGCGCCTGCTCGCTGGGTTTAAGCACGGCCACATTGCCTGCGGCAATGGCACCTACCAGCGGCGACAGCAGCAGTTGAAGCGGGTAGTTCCAGGCGCTGATAATAAGCACCACGCCCAATGGCTCTTTGTACACATAGCTGCGGCTGGGCAGGTTCATCAGGTTGGTGGAAACTTTTTGCGGCTTCATCCAGCGCGCCAAGTTTTTAAGGGCAAAATTGATCTCGCCAATGGTAAAGCCCACTTCGGTCACCCAGCTTTCCTCGGCGCTTTTGCCAAGGTCGGCCTGAAGCGCTTCATAAATAGCCTTTTCGTTTTTCAGCAATGCTTGTTTTAAAAGCTTTAGTTGTTTGATACGAAAATCGTAGCTGCGCGTGGCGCCGCTCTGAAAATATTGCGACAATTGCTGCAGCACCGGGCCAAAAGCTTTTGCATCCATACAACAAAATACGTGAATTTGGGATTAGTGGGATTGGTGGAATTGGTAATATTGGTTAAAGCTAAAACCTCTGTTTTTCCTTTTAAAAGTTCACCATTCATAGTTGATAGTTCATGGGGAACAGCCAAATGCAAAAACGTCTCTTATTCCTTTTACCATATCACGCAAAAACGTGAAGGAGCAAATTTTTTAAAACGTCTGTTTTTCCTTTTGTCTCACGCTTCACTTCCGACGTTTCACATTTTGCAAAACGTCTCCTTTTCCTTTTAAAATGTTTCGGAGAGAGGCGGATAAAAAGAGTTGACAGCAAAACGTCTCGCCTCCCTTTTAAATTTTCCATCCCTGAAATCCTGAAGTCAAAATCCGTTAAATCCGTGATTGTTTTTTGCTGCTGCCTAACTTATCATTAAGTTTAGTGCATCAAAAAATTTTCACTGCATGAAAGCTATCTGCACGTTTGTTCTTTCAGCCTTATTTTTTATGGCTTCGGCGCAACGGGTTTCCATCGAAAGCCTTAAAGGCTGGAAGCCACGCAACATTGGCCCTGCCGGCATGAGCGGCCGCGTTACGGCTATTGATGTTATAGTGGCCCAGCCCAACACCTGGTACATTGGCGCTGCCTCCGGTGGTGTATGGAAAACTGAAAACAGTGGTGCCAGTTGAGAGCCCTTGTTTGACGAGCAGCCCACGCTTAATATTGGCGCACTCGCCATTCAGCAAAGCAATCCCTCCATTGTGTGGGTGGGCACCGGCGAGGGCAACCCGCGCAACTCACTCAACATCGGAGAAGGCATTTATAAAACACTGGATGGCGGCAAAACATGGAAGCGGATGGGCCTCGAAAAAACCCGCAACATCCACCGCATCATCATCGATCCTAATAATCCGGATGTGGTTTATGTAGGCGCCATAGGTAACCCGTACGCAAGTCATCCAGAACAAGGCGTGTACAAAACCACCGAC
>CBDTUH010000011.1:0-23631 GCA_965363375.1 uncultured bacterium | reverse complement strand
CGCATGCCCAGCTTGTTTTCTTTTTTACCACCACTAAAACCCTTGGTTCCCCTTTCCACCACAAACGCCGTTGCGTTGTTTTTACTGCGGGGCTCGCCGGTACGGCAAATTACTACGGCCACATCGCCGGTAAGGCCGTGCGTGATCCAGTTTTTGGTTCCGTTGATGATCCAGTTGTCGCCATCGCGGGTGGCGGTGCACTTCATGTTACCGGCATCGCTTCCGGTATTGGGTTCTGTTAAGCCCCAGGCGCCAATCCACTCGGCAGTAGACAGTTTAGGCAGCCAACGCTGCTTTTGTTCTTCATTTCCAAAAGCCATTATATGGCCGGTGCACAGCGAGTTGTGCGCCGCTACACTCAGGCCGATAGAGCCGCATACTTTGGCTACTTCTTCAATAATGGTTTTGTATTCAAAATAGGAAAGACCGGCGCCGCCGTACTGCTCGGGCACCAGCACGCCCATCATGCCCAGCTCGCCCATTTTCTTAAACACCTGCACAGGAAACTCCTGGCTTTCATCCCACTCCATCACATGGGGCTTGATGTGTTGCTGCGAAAAATCACGGGCCATTTGTGCCACCTGTTGGGTGACTTCGTTCATTTCAAAATTCATAGCGTGTACAATCGTTAAGGGTGCAAAATAAGGTGTTTTATAACAAACAACACCCTAAGAAAGTTTTAGTTGCAGTCCATCGTAAGCCAGGTGTATGCCTTCAGGCAATTCAGCGTCTATTTCGGCATGCAGGCCCAGCTGGTGCGATATGTGGGTAAAATAAGCAGCCGGAACCTGTAGCTCCTGCACCAGCCCAACGGCTTCGTCCAGCGAAAAATGCGAGATGTGTTTTTCGCGTCGCAAGGCGTTCAGCACAATGGTGTGGCAGCCCCAGATTTTTTCTTTTTCCGACTCTTCTATTTTATTGGCGTCTGTTATGTACGTAAAGTTCCCGAAGCGAAAAGCCCATACCGGCATTTTTAAGTGCCACACCAAAATAGGCGTTACCGGTATATCGCCCACCACAAAAGGGTCCAGCGCAATGGTGTTGAGGTCAAGATTTGGTACGCCGGGATATTTTTTATCGGCAAAGGCATAGGCAAATTCGCGCATCAATGCATCAATGGTCATCTGGTTGGCAAATACCTGCATGGGCTGCTCCTGAAAGTAGTTGTAGGCGCGCACATCATCCAGTCCGGCAATATGGTCTTTGTGCGGGTGGGTGTACAGCACGGCATCGAGGTTGGCCACTTTGGCACGCAGCATCTGGTATCTAAAATCAGGCGTGGTATCAACTACAATGGTGGTGGTGGCAGATTGTACCAGTATAGAACTTCGCAGGCGGTTGTTGCGGCGGTCGTCCGATGTGCACACCTCGCAGTGGCAACCAATCATAGGCACGCCGCTGCTAGTGCCGGTTCCTAAAAATGTTATAGTTAACGGGGGGGTGTGCACGCCACAAATGTAAAGGCTGTGGCGCAGAATCCGGCAACGTAATTATTCCGCACCGGCATCAGTGCCGCGTACTTTCAGCATGGCATCGGCATACCACTTTTTACTTTCGGGCGTCAATGCTTCGGCATCAATTTTTAATTGCGCTATTAAATCTATCAGTGTATTAATTTTTCCTTCAAGCTGCAGAAACTTGTTAAGCACCACCACTTTTTTATCTTCAAGTATGCAATAGCCGCTTTGAAACGTGCCGCGCTCAAAGCGCAGGATGTAGCCCGATTCTTCAATCACTTTTTCCAGCTTGTTCAATGTGGTTTGCGTGTACTTCATGCGCGTCAACGGTTTTGTTGCCCTGCAAAAATATCATTTCTGCCCACAATTACCTTTTGTGCCTCAAATGCAGGTTTGAAAATGATTAAATACATTTACAGCCAAAAGGAAAAAGAGACGTTTTTATTACAACCTCAATACTGATGAAAAAGACCCTGCTGGCGCTGCGCCTGCTTTCAATGCTTTGTTTTGTACCGGTGCTTTACTTGCTGGTTAACAACCTTACCGATAATTGGCTGTACTATGTGTGCATACTGATAATAGTGATTTCATTTTTTACCATACAGCTGATACAGTGGAAAACCGGCGACCGCGAAAAAGTAAAAAAAACCATGACCGCTATTGGCTTTATGGCCGTGGTAATGTTCCTGATGTTTTTTATTTTTATGAAGTAGTTGTAACTCCTCAAAAGGATAATTTATTTTAAAAGAAAAAACAGACGTTTTTATTAAACCAACTGCTGTATGAATACCACTGTTTCTATTTTTCGCTGGGTTACTTTTATTGCCGCCATTCCCTTTCTGTATTTTGTATTTACCGATCAGCCGCAGAACTGGCTGTACAACCTGTCGCTGGGGTTGATAGTTGGCGCTTATGTGGGCCAGCTGATATTTTTATGGCGCAGCGGCAAGCATAAAGAAGTGAAAAATAAACTGCTGATAACGGGTGTATTGCTGGCGGTTTTAATGGTGCTGGCTTTCTTTAAATAAAGAAATATTTTATTCAATAAAAAGTAAAAGGGATTTGAAAGGTTTCAAATCCCTTTTACTTTTCATGCTTTTAAAAACGTCTCTTTTCCCTTTTACACATTTGCATTCCAATCGTAAATCATAAATCTCATTTGGTAAATCGAAACGTCTTTTTTTTCTTTTGTGTGAAAATTATTTACTTACCATTTGTATGACAGGCACAATCATTTCCTCTAAACTTACACCGCCGTGCTGAAATGTATTTCTGTAATAATTCACATAATGGTTGTAGTTATTGGGGTAACATAAAAACGTATCCTCACCCGCAAAAATGTAAGATGAATTAATAGTGGGCACCGGCAAGCCTACTTCGCGTGGATCCCGAAAGGCCAGCACTTGTTTGGCATCGTAATTTAAATTACGGCCATGCTTGTAACGAAGGTTGGTAGTGGTTTGCTTGTCGCCAATTACTTTGGCGGGTGTTTTTACCCGGACGCTGCCATGGTCGGTAGCTACAATCAGTTTTATATTTTTATCGGCAATTTTTTTCAGCGCTGTGTGCAGCGGCGAATGCTCGAACCACGATGCGGTTACGCTGCGGTAGCTGATTTCGTCTCCGGCCAGTTCTTTCAACACTTCCATTTCGGTACGCGCGTGGCTCAGCATGTCTACAAAGTTGTATACAATCACGTTCAGATCGTTGTGCAGCAGGTTGTGCATGTTGGCTACCAGATCCAGCCCCGCATTGTTGTTTAAAACTTTGGTATACGAAACTTTTAAATCGCCTTTTCCCAAGCTTTTTAAATTGGCGCGTAAAAATTCTTCTTCAAACAAATTTTTGCCGCCTTCCTCATCATCATTACGCCACTGTTGCGAAAACTTTTTTTCAATATCTACCGGCAGCATGCCAGAGAAAATGGCGTTGCGTGCGTATTGCGTGGCGGTGGGTAAAATGGAGTAAAACGTTTCTTCCTGCAGCACTCTAAAACTTTCGGCAAAAATGGGCTGAATGGCTTTCCACTGGTCGAAGCGCAGGTTATCAATCAGCACAAAAAAAGTAGGCGTACCTTTTTCTAATTGCGGTAATACTTTCTCTTTCAGCAGCGTATGCGACATCACCGGCTTATCTGCAGTTTTTGGATTTAACCAACTGGCATAATTGCGCGAAATAAATTTGAAAAACTCCGTATTGGCTTCGCTTTTTTGGGTTTGAAAAACTTCCACCATTTCGGGACTGTCGGAGCGCTGCAGACTCAGCTCCCAATACACCAGTTCTTTGTAAATGCCCATCCACTCGTTGTAATCGGGGTTGCTGTTGAGCGCCATAAACAGGTTGCGAAACTGCTGCTGGTAAGCGGTAGTGGTTTTTTCAGCCACCAGTCTCCTATTATCGAAAATCTTTTTCAGGGAAAGCCAAACCTGGTTGGGGTTGACGGGCTTAATGAGGTAATCGGTTATCTGGCTGCCAATGGCATCGTCCATCAGGTTTTCCGTTTCGTTTTTCGTGATGAGCACCACGGGAATGGCACTGTTCACTTCCTTTATTTTGGCGAGGGTTTCCAGGCCGGTAATACCGGGCATGCTTTCGTCTATCAGCACTACGTCCACAATATTTTCTTTTACATAATCAATGGCATCAAAACCATTGGTGAGCGTGTGCACCTCGTAGCCTTTATTTTCCAGAAATATTTTTTGTGAGCGCAGGCTGTCGATTTCATCATCCACCCAAAGAACTTTTGCCAATGCCATTGTATATACGATTTACGATTGTTGAATTACGATTTTTACTAAGGAATCAATAGCGTGAATAAAGGGAAAAAGGCTTTATCAAAATTACGGCATGCCTGTTTTTAAATTTCGCTGCCGTAATACAAAACGTCTGTTTTTCCTTTTAAGCTCAATTGGGTGTATAAAAAATTTGCGCCATCATACACTGCCAATTAGCGCCTTTTCTCTTTTACCTTCTTTTTCCGCTTAGCAATCAAATGTAAACTATTCCGCAACCGGCCTGTACTTTTGCAGCTAATCCTAACGAATCATTAAGTGTAGCATGGCTTATTTGCGCAAAATCATCAACGACCCCGTTTATGGCTTTATTACGGTAGATCATCCGCTGGTATTCGAAATCATTTCGCACCCTTATTACCAGCGGCTGCGCCGCATTCACCAAATGGCTTTTGCATCGCTGGTGTACCCCGGTGCCGTGCACACGCGCCTGCACCACTCGCTAGGTGCATTTCACCTGATGGGGCTGGCCCTGACCGAACTAAAACAAAAAGGCGTAGACATTACACCGGAGGAAGAATTGGGCGCCAAGATTGCCATTTTGCTGCACGATATTGGCCACGGCCCTTTTTCGCACGCGCTGGAAAAAAAGCTGATCAAAGGCGTACACCACGAGGATATTTCTAAGCTTATTTTAGAACTGTTGAACGAACAACTGGGCGGTCAGCTGCAAACGGCGATGGAGATTTTTAACGGTTCATATCCCAAGCCTTTTCTGCATCAACTGGTTTCGGGGCAGCTGGATGTGGACCGTATGGATTACCTCACACGCGACTCTTTTTTTACCGGCGTGTCGGAAGGCGTGATTGGTTACGACCGTATTTTGAAAATGCTGGTGGTGCACGAAGGCGAATTGATGATAGAAGAAAAAGCCATTTACTCGGTAGAAAAGTTTTTGGTGGCGCGACGGCTTATGTACTGGCAGGTGTACCTTCACAAAACCGTGGTGGCAGCCGAAAAAATGCTGGTGCGCACCATTGAGCGCGCGCAGGAGCTGCTGCATGCCGGTGTGGATCTGCCAGTAGCTTCCGAACCGCTGAATTTCTTTTTAAAGCAGCACCAGCCCGATGGCAACTTTATAAAGCACCTGAAAAAATTTACCCAGCTGGATGATACCGATGTGCTGTGCACTATTAAAATGTGGTGCGGCCACGCCGACAAGGTTCTTTCCATCCTTTGCAAAGGCCTCATCAACCGCCGCCTGCTGAAAATAAAGTTTGACAACGCTCCCTTTGACCTGCAGCAGGTGGAAAACCTAAGGCGCGAAGTGGCGCAAAAACTGAAGATTAGTGAACAAGAGGCCGGCTATTTTGTTTTTACAGGCGAGGCCGTTAATACTACTTATAACCTTTTTGATGAACATATAAAAGTGCTGTTTAAGGATGGCAAGGTGCAGGACATAGCCGATGTGGACAACGCATTAATTCACCGTCAACTGTCGGCCCCTGTTAAAAAGTATTACCTTTGCACCCTTAGGTAGCCATTTCCCATTCGTCATAAAAGTCAAAAAAGTCATAATAAAAAGTTCGGCGGCTCGTTTTGACGTATGAATGAATGACCTTTGAAGCTTAACACCAATTGACACTTTTTTGACCCATATTTATGCAGTTTACAGCCGCGCAAATTTCAGCCCTTATTCAAGGTAAAATAGAAGGCAACCCCGATGCCACGGTATCATCCTTCGGTAAAATAGAAGAAGCCGACGGCAGTCAGCTTTCGTTTTTAGCCAATCCCAAATACGAAGATTATTTATATACCACCGGCGCTGCTATTGTAATCATTAGCGATACCTACATACTGCGTCACCCCATACAGGCTACGCTTATCCGCGTAAAAGATGCTTACTCGGCCTTTGCGCAGCTGCTGAGCCAATATCAGCAGATGGTAAACCAGCAGATGAAAGGTGTGCAGGAGCCTTCGTTTGTACCTAAGTCAGTGCAGATGGGTGAAGATGTTTTTATTGGCGCTTTCTGCTATTTGGGCGAAGATGTAAAGGTGGGCAACGGCACCAAAATTTATCCCAACACCTACATTGGCGATGGCGTAAAGATTGGCGACAACTGCATTATCCATCCCGGTGTAAAAATTTATTATGGCTGCGTTATTGGAAATAATGTAACGGTGCACGCCGGTACCATCATTGGTTCCGACGGTTTTGGCTTTGCGCCGCAGGCCGACGGCAGCTACAAAAAAGTGCCGCAGATTGGCAACGTAGTGGTAGAAGACAACGTGGAGATTGGCGCCAACACCACCATTGACCGCGCTACCATGGGCTCCACCGTTATTAAAGCCGGCGCCAAGCTCGACAACCTTATACAGATAGCACACAACGTAGAAGTAGGCCACAGCACCGTAATTGCGGCACAGGCCGGCGTATCGGGCTCCACCAAAATTGGCAATAATGTAATGATCGGCGGACAGGCCGGTCTGGTAGGCCACATACAAATTGCCGACGGCGCCAAGATCAACGCGCAAAGCGGTGTGTCAAAATCTTTAAAAACACCTTATGCCGCCGTAACCGGCTCGCCGGCCTACGACTATACCAGTGCCCTGCGCAGCCAGGCCGTTTTCCGCAACCTGCCCGAAATGGAAAAGCGCCTGCAGGAACTGGAAGAACTGGTAAAGCAACTGCTGGCCGAAAAAGTAAATTCTCTTTAAAAAGAAAATCAGACGTTTTAATAAAAAGCCTGCTCATGAGCAGGCTTTTCTTTTTTCATTATTTGATTTGACTAAAACAAAACGTCTTATTTTCCTTTTAATGTTTCACATAATGACACTAAGAAGGCGTAAAGTTCAAACGTATCTTTTTCCTTTTGATGAAATGATATATAAAAGAAATAATCTTACACTGTCATGCTGAACTTGTTTCAGCACCTCCTCTTCAAACAGCATCTTTCGTAAAACGTCTGTTTTTCCTTTTAAATATTTTCTATCCCGTAAACATATTTTAAAACTAAAAACGTCTCATTTCCCTTTTGATTTATGAAAGGAAAATGAGACGTTTTTAGTTCTGTCAACGACCAACGTTGCTGTCAACTGCCATCTGTCCTCTGTCAACTCTACATTCCTAGTTCCAAAGCTTCATCAGCAAAATGGTAATGCCATAAACCAGCGTAATAATAAAAATGCCGGTGGCTGTTTTATCGCGCCGGGTATTAATGTACAGCGTAAAAAACAGCACATTGGCCAGCAGGCAAAGGCTGCCCAGCGAGGTAATGAGCCGGTTTTCTTTTACAAAAAAATCTAAAAACTCACCAAAGGATACCGATGGAAATTTGATGTTGTATAATATAACAAGTCCCAGCAGCGGGGCTATCAATCCGATAACAACGCCCATTGGCATGCTATCCTTCGTTAGAAAAAATGTTCCAGTCTTTTTCAAGTTGCGCTTTTAATTTATAGTGGGTAAGGTCAAACTGCACGGGCACTAAACTAATATAATTGTTGGCTAATGCCCAAACATCGGTGTCTTTTCCTTCATCAAAATTTACAAATTCGCCCGTAAGCCAGTAGTATTTGCGGCCGTGCGGGTCGGTGCGCTCCAGAAAGTCCTCTTCGTATTTGGCATAAGCCTGCCGGCAGATTTTAATGCCTTTAATATCTTCTACTTTAGCAATAGGAATATTAACGTTGAGCACGGTATGTTTTTCACCGGTTCCTTTCAGCATTTGCTCCACAATAATGCGGGCGTATTTGCGCGCTGCGGTAAAGTCGGCCTCCAGGCTGTAATCGAGCGAAGAAAAACCTACAGAAGGAATACTTTCTATAGCGGCTTCTACCGCTGCCGACATGGTGCCGCTGTAAATAACATTAATACTATGGTTAGCACCGTGATTAATGCCACTGATACAGATGTCGGGTTTGCTGCCCAGCACCTTATCTACCGCCAGCTTTACACAATCAACCGGGGTGCCGGTGCACTGGTAGGCTTCTATTTCGGGGTCGTTATGAAAAGATACTTTGTTAAGGCGCAGCGGCAGGCCAATGGTAATGGCGTGGCCCATGCCCGACTGTGGCTTATCAGGTGCCACCACCACTATTTTACCCAAACCTTTCACCGCTTCTACTAAGTTTTTAATTCCGGGTGCTGTTATGCCATCGTCGTTGGTTACCAAAATCACCGGTTCTTTTTTCTTATCTGCCATTCTTATTTTTTAGTAATGATAAAACAAAGTTGTTCTTTTTTTAATTTTTACCAAAATTGTACCCTTTTATATTCTAAAGAAATTAGTATTTTGCGTACTAAATAACTTAGTTGTATGTCTGTTGCCAATAAAAACCTGAAATACCTGCGCAAGCTGCGTGGCTGGACGCAAGAGGAATTTGCCCAGAAACTGCGTATTAAGCGAAGCCTTTTGGGTGCTTACGAAGAAGAGCGTGCCGACCCGCGCCTGGATGTGCTGGAAGTAGTGGCCGATATGTTTAAGTTAAGTTTAGATGAATTGTTGCGTAAAGATGTAAGTGAAACCAAAGGAAGCTACATCAGCAAGCGCAGGGCACAAAAAATGGTGAGCGGCCGTGCCGATATTCCGTTTGTGCCCGTAAAAGCGGCTGCAGGCTACCTGGCCGGCTATGCCGACCCGGAGTTTATTGATGAACTGAACACGTTTACCCTGCCCATGCTTTCCGGCGGCGACTACCGCGCTTTTGAAATTATTGGCGACAGCATGATGCCTACGCCCAGCGGTTCGGTAATTGTAGGCGAAAAGGTGGAAAAGCTGGACGATATTAAAAGCAATAACACTTACGTAGTAGTGAGCAAAACCGATGGCATTGTGTACAAGCGCATGCTGAAGAACAACCGGGTTAAAAATAAATACACCCTGGTGAGTGATAACCCTGCTTACCAGCCCTATACTGTTAGTGCTGAGGACATTGTGGAAGTGTGGCAGGCACAGATGATACTATCTAAGGCCAACCAGCAGCAGCGCTGGGATGTAAACCAACTAGCCGGCCTGGTAAACGACCTGCAGCAACAGGTAAGCTCGCTCAAAAAACGCATCAATTAATGGTTAAACAATAAAAAAAAGGAGCAATTTAGTAGTAATATACCCGTTCTCTTATATATTTACAGGCCGAGCCAAACATTTCTGCATGCGCGTGTTGATTGCCCTATTGCTACTAACTTGCTTTTTTGCCAGTCCTGTATTTGCACAGCCTAAAACTTTACAGGCCGTAAAAACAGCGCAGCACATTCGCATAGACGGCTTACTTGATGATAGCGCCTGGCTGCAGGCCCCCATTGCCACCCAGTTTATACAAAACATGCCCAACCCGGGCTCCAACGCCTCGGCCCCTACCGAAGTACGTTTACTTTACGATGATAATGCCATATATATTGGTGCTTATTTATTCGACGATCCCAAATTGATACGCCGGCAGCTGACCGCACGCGACGAGGAGCAGCAGACGGATGTAGACTACTTTGCTGTATTTTTTGATACCTATAACGATCAGCAGAATGGCTTTCAATTCCTTGTAACATCTGCCAATGTACAAACAGATGCCAAGGTGGAACCCGGCAGCAGTGGCCGCTGGGGCAACTATGGCGACAAAACCTGGGATGCCGTGTGGCAAAGCAAAACCACCATTACAGATAAAGGCTGGATCGTGGAAATGCGCATCCCGTACATTTCGCTGCGCTTTTCTAAAAAAGAAGTGCAAAGCTGGGGATTTCAATTGTTAAGACACATTCGCCGCAACTCGGAAACAGCCTTTTGGAACCCCGTAAAACCGGAAGTGGCCGGCTTTGCCAACCAGTTTGGCCAATACACAAACCTTACCGACATACAACCACCCCTACGGCTTTCCTTTTCGCCTTACCTGTCTACCGGCGTGCGTTCGCAGCCGTTTAAAGAAACCGGGAAAACCGAATGGTTGCGCAGCGGCGGTATGGATGTAAAGTACGGAATCAACGAAAGCTTTACCCTGGATGCCACGCTGGTGCCCGATTTTGGACAGGTGGTGAGCGATAACGTGGTAAATAACCTTACGCCTTACGAACAATACTTTCAGGAGAACCGGCCTTTTTTTACAGAAGGAACCGAATTATTTAATAAGGCAGGCCTGTTTTACTCGCGCCGCATTGGCGCCACACCGGCCGATTATAACCGCGTACAATCCTATGCAGTGGCAAATGATATGGAGGTGGTAAAAAACCCTACCATCACCCAATTATATAATGCCATCAAGTTTTCCGGCCGCACTAAAAAGAAATTAGGCATTGGCGTTTTTAATGCTGTGGCAGCACCTATGTATGCCGATCTGCAGAATCTGTCCAACAAGAAGGATACTTCCATAATGACCGAGCCGCTGGTGAACTATAATATAGTGGTGCTGGACCAGGCCTTCGCCGGCCGCTCCTCGGTTACATTTACCAATACCTCAGTGATGCGCAATGGCAGCGCGCACGATGCCAACGTATCGGCACTGGACTGGGCCCTGTACACCAAAGGAAACAATTATGCCCTGAGCGGCACCGCACGCTACAGCAAAACATTTGGCTACCGCCCCTACAGCTACGGCTATTTTATGAACACGGATACCACCACCATTGGTGGCCGCCGATACCTGCAGCCCTACGATGGCTTTACCACGCGCCTGCGCCTGGCCAAAGTAAGCGGCAACTGGCAATATTCGGTGATGGGAACAGTAGAAAGCGACAAGTACGATCCCAACGACCTGGGCTATCTATCAGCGCCTAACAAGGTAGTGTACAACGGTAGCATCAGTTTCAACCAGTTTCAGCCTACACATCGCTTTTTAAACTACAATTACAGTCTTAATATCAATTACAACCGCCTGTACAAGCCCCAGGCTTTCAACTCATTTGAAGTGCAGGCCAGCGGTTTCTGGCTGTTTAAAAACATGTGGGATGCCAGTTTTGAGGTAGGCTCTTTCCCCTTTTGGCAAAACGATTATTTTGAACTGCGCACACCCGGCCGCTATGTAAAAAAACCCTGGTATGTGTATGCCTTTTTAAATGGCAGCACCGACAGTCGCAAGCGCCTGTTTGCCTCTTACGAGCTGGGCATGGCAGAAGGCGCACTACCTAACAACCCCTACTTCCGCACCAGCGGCGGCCTGCGCTACCGCTTCAGCAACCAGTTTTCGCTGAGCCTGAATTTGGACCGCCAGCACGATAAAAGCCAGGTGGGTTATGCGTTTATGAATGAAAGCAACGGCGAACCCATTATTGGTTTTAGAGAATACATCGACTTTAGTTCCGTAGTGTCAGGCATCTATAATTTTACGCCGCGCATGAACCTGACGCTGCGTGCCCGCCATTACTGGAGCCGCATCAACTACCAGAGCTTCCATAATGTGGACAGCAAGGGTTGGTATACCGACAGGCCTTTTATCAGCGGGCTGGATGACAACTTCAATGTATTTAACGTAGATGCCTTTTTTACGTGGGACTTTCGCCCCGGCAGTCGCATTATTGCCGGCTGGAAAAACTGGCTGGGCCCCAATGGCGTAAACGCCGACCAGTACCGCAATTATTACAGCAACTTCCGCCGCACTTTTGATGTGCCACACGGCAACGAGCTGACGCTGCGTATTATCTACTTTTTAGATTACAACCAGCTGAAAAATCTTTAGTGCAGGCCCCAAATGTCTTTGGCTAAACGATAGGTATTACAGTGCGCTTCTACAATTACTTTTACATCGGCCGAGTAGCCGCCGCCCATAGCTACGGCACATGGAATTTGATGCTGGTGCAAACGTCTTAAAACCCTTTTGTCGCGCTCTTTGCATCCCTGTAAGGTTACTTTCAGTTTTCCAAATTTGTCGGTTTCTAAAATATCAACGCCAGATAAATAAAAAACAAAATCAGGCTTTACATCCTCAATCAGTGGCGGTAAACATTTATCTAACAGCGACAGGTAAGTTGCATCGTCCGTGCCGTCTTCCAGTTCCACATCCAAATCGCTTACTTCCTTATGAAACGGATAATTATTGCGGCCGTGCATGCTAAAAGTATAAACAGACGTATTGCTTTCAAACAGTTTGGCAGTACCATTACCCTGGTGCACATCCAGATCAATAATCAATATTTGAGAAGCCAATTTTATATCTAATAAATAATTAGCGGCCACGGCAAAATCATTCAGCAGGCAAAACCCTTCACCCCTGTCAGCAAAAGCATGATGCGTGCCGCCGGCTACGTTAAAGGCAATACCATTTTCTATCGCATAATGGCAGCAGTCGATAGTGCCTTGAGTAATCATCCACTCGCGCTGTGTGAGTTGGGGCGATTGCGGAAACCCTATGTGGCGCTGCTCTTTAGCAGAAAGCGTTCCTTCTTTTAATTTAGTTACATATTCTTGCGTGTGCGTAGCCAGTACAATAGCATCATTGCAAAGTTGAGGCGCAAAAAGATTGTCATGCGTAATTGTGCCTTCGTACAAAAGCTGTCCGGGAATGAGTTCGTACTTGAGCATGGGAAAGCGGTGGCCCTCCGGCAGCGGGTGCGCATAAATGGGATCGTAGGCAATATGTAGTTTGCGTTGGTGCATTACAGTTTTATCAGCGCATCTTCAGCAATGGCAAAAACAGTGTCCTCTTTTGAAGGCTGCACATTGGCCGTACCGGTAAAGCGACTAAAAGCAGGCAGGATGCATTGCCGTGGCGAAAAATAAAAACAAGGCAAGCGCAGTTTTTGTTTACCAAAGCCATTAAGTACTACGCCCGGGTGCAGGTGGCCGCAAAAAGTAAAAGCACCTTCCGCATCGGAACAGTCTTCGTGCGAAAAATGAATATTGCCCACCTGCATCATACCTTCGGTTACGGTAAGGTTCGCATCTTCGTACCAGTCACCTTTTAAAATATCGTGGTTACCTTTTACAAGATGAAATTGGAGTTGTTCAAAATCTTGTCGCCAGCGCTTGAAAAGGTCTAGTTCTAAATTGGCTTTGGAGTGAAACAGGTCGCCAACAGCAATAATTTGTTCGGGCTTAAAAAACTGGATGAGCGAAACGAGGCGTTGCAAATCTTCTTTGAAAACCGCCTGCGGTACGGCAATGCCCTCCTTGCGAAAATGGCCGGTTTTACCAAAATGCAGGTCAGAAAGTATGAGCGCTTTTTGCTCCTCCCAGTACACGGCGCGCTGCGCCGAAAGCCAAAACTTTTGATCGAGAATGGTATGTGGAAGCGGTGCCTGCATAAAGGTGGCAAAGGTACGCCAGTAGCGGCCCAATTACGTTTCGCCAGCAAAGAATTAAGGTTTTGTTGCAGCTGTTTTTTGTGGTTTGATAAAAGCGATTTAAAAGGAAAAAAAGACGTTTTATGAAGTCTCTAGTTTTTTGTTTTCAGTCTTTAGTTTTTAAACAGCCGGAATAAATACAAAAGGGGCTAGAGACGTTTTTGCCGATGCAATTGTTACAGCCCGAATGGAGCGTCGCAACAGAAGATGTATCAGGGTACAACAGCTGGTAACCAAAAAATATTTAAAAGGAAAAAGAGACGTTTTGTTATTTAACATGATTACTATTTTTAAAAACAATCCGGCTAATTCATTTCAAATCTTCTAATCCGCGGTTAAAAGGGAAATAAGACGTTTGGCCATACAACTACAAACCAAAAACTACTAACTACAAACTTTGATTTTTCTCTTTTGCCAGATTACCAAATTTTAGACCTTCTTTATTTTAAGTTTATTTGTTCACAACGGTACTACTACAATAAAAATGCATGCAAATTTGCCTTTTACTGTTGCGGTGAATAACTAACCCAAAAATGTGAATAGCGTGTGCGGTAATTGTGGGGTAAAAGTGCGCCGTGAAACGGGAATTGGAACAATGTGTGGCTAACTTAGCTATCTGGCTTTCTGGACTTTTTTTGGAATAACGAATGCTTTCTTTGTAATAGAAAAGGTAAAGGTGTTGCTTCCCCTAAAAGACAGGCCATGCATGGTATAACTTTTATGCATTAGAATTATGGACTTGACCAACCTGAACCGCGATAGAAAGACAAAGCGCAAAGCGCCGATAGACCTGAGTACCATGGTGTATGGCAAGGTGCCGCCACAGGCCCGCGAACTGGAAGAAGCGGTGCTGGGCGCCATCATGCTGGAGAAAGGCGCTTTTGATACCGTGATTGAAGTATTGAAAGCCGAATGTTTTTATGTAGATGCGCACCAGCGTATTTTCAGGGCCATGCAGGGCCTGGCCAACAAAAGCCAGCCTATTGATATTTTAACCGTAGTTGAGGAACTGCGCTTTCGCGAAGAGCTGGATGTAGTAGGCGGCCCTTATTTTGTTACCAAGCTGACCAACGCGGTAGTTTCTTCGGCCAACATCGAAGCGCACGGCCGCATTATTCTTCAAAAATTTATTCAGCGCGAGCTTATTCGTATTTCGGGTGAAATTATCGCCGATGCCTACGAAGACAGCACCGACGTGTTTGACCTGCTGGATGCTGCCGAAAGCAAAATGTACGAGGTTACCAGCAACCACTTAAAAAACAATTACGAAAGCATCGACTCCGTACTGGTGCGCACCATTCAGCGGATTGAAGACCTGCGCCACCGTAACGAAGACATTACCGGCGTACCCAGCGGCTTTCCTTCATTAGACCGTGTAACCTACGGCTGGCAAAATACCGACTTGATCATCTTAGCGGCGCGACCTGCCGTGGGTAAAACAGCCCTGGCCCTAAACCTGGCGCGCAATGCGGCACTACACCCTACCCGGCCCACACCGGTTGCTGTATTCTCCTTAGAGATGAGTGCCGCGCAATTGGTACAGCGTATTCTTTCTGCCGAAAGCGAGATTATGCTGGAGAAAATTGCGCGCGGTAAAATGGAAGAGCACGAAATGAAGCAGCTATACCAAAAAGGTATTCAGCGCCTTGCCCAGGCTCCTATTTTTATTGACGATTCTGCTGCGCTTAACATATTTGAGCTGCGCGCCAAGTGCCGCCGCCTCAAAACCATGAACAACATTGGTATGATCATTATCGACTACCTGCAGTTGATGAGTGGTGCGGCTGAAGGCAAAAACACCAACCGCGAGCAGGAGATCAGTACCATCTCGCGCTCGTTGAAAGGTTTGGCCAAAGAACTGCAGGTGCCTATTATTGCGCTGTCGCAGTTAAGCCGTGAGGTAGAAAAACGTAAAGACGGTAACAAGATGCCGCAGCTGAGTGACCTGCGCGAATCGGGAGCCATTGAGCAGGATGCCGACATGGTGTGCTTTATTTATCGCCCCGAGTATTACGACATTGCACAAAACGAAATGGGCGAAAGCAACCGCGGTGAAACGCACGTGCGCATAGCCAAGCACCGTAACGGCTCGCTGGAAACCATTAAGCTGCGCGCCATGCTGCACATACAAAAGTTTGTGGATGATGATGGCGGCGATGGCTTTGGCGGTCCCAACATGCCCGGCAGCTGGAAGCCTGTAACAGATAGCGATGGCGGTGGCGGCGCCCGCATGTTTATACAAACCGGCAGTAAAATGAACAGCCTGCCCGAAGAAGATGAAGACGACCCATTCTAGATAGATGATGATAAGCAAAAACGTAGGGCCCCGGATTTATCTGGGGTTTTGCGTTTTAAAAAGAAAATGAGACGTTTTTGAATATTGAACAAGAAACAAGGAACCGATGAATAATCAAGTAGAGAGAATATTCAATTTTGAATATTAAAGTAAAAGGAAAAAGTGACGTTTTGGTAATGAGCTTTTGTAATGCTATTCAGCTCATGTTGTAATCTTTGATTTGCTATTTAAGCCTCTTCCAGTGGAAGAGGCTTAAATAATCTCACTTGTGCGTTCAGTAAACCTATTCACCATTCAACTTCAAAAGGAAAACTAGACGTTTGGTCACCTGGCTTTCTTATTCACAATTGACAATTCACCATTCACAAAAGGAAGGCCAGACGTTTTCGTTCTGCCATTAACTTTGACCTATCATGGCTTTACCTTTTTTTTACAAAGAAGATATTACAAACGATACACTGGTGCTGGATGAAGACACCTCTAAACATGTAACGGGCGTGCTGCGTATGAAGGTGGGTGAAACCCTTTTACTTACCAATGGAAAAGGCCCCAAAGCCACCGCCGAAATTATTGACGACCATCGCAAGCGCTGCACCGTGCGCATTGTACAAACCCAAAAAGAAGAAAAGAATATAAGAGGTGTCACCATTGCCATTTCGCTGGTTAAAAATGCAGCGCGCTTTGAATGGTTTTTAGAAAAAGCTACGGAAATGGGCGTCAGGGAAATCATTCCCCTGCTTTGCCAGCGCACCGAAAAAGAAAAGTTCCGCCACGAAAGGCTGCAGCATATCATCACCAGCGCCATGCTGCAATCGCAACAGGTATGGATGCCGCAGCTGCACGAACCCACGTCTTTTGAAAAAGTAATTACGGCTTCTGCACCACCCCATAAATTCATTGCCCACTGCGGGCCGCAGCAAAAGCAGTCGCTTCACCAATTTGCCATTCAACCTGAAGAAAGTTCTATAATATTGATTGGTCCTGAAGGCGACTTTACAGAAAAGGAAATTGAAAGCGCCCTGCAAAGAGGCTTTACGCCCGTTGCGCTGGGCAGCACACGCCTGCGCACCGAAACCGCCGGCATGGTAGCCGCTGCATTGCTTTGCATTCGCGATTAAGGCTTAAAAGGAAAAAGAGACGTTTGGCGCTGCTGTTACTTGTCAACTTACAACCGTCATCTTAAATTCGCTATCCACATTTCGCAACCATAGCCGGCAGCAATTGTTATATTTGATACTGTAACCAGTAACATGCAAGGAATATTACACTTAGAAGACATCCGCAAAAACTACTACCTGGGCAAACAGGTGATTGAAGTACTCAAAGGCATTACGCTGGATGTGTACAAAAACGATTATGTAGCCCTGATGGGTCCTTCGGGTTCGGGCAAAAGCACGCTCATGAATATTTTGGGCTGCCTCGACTCGCCCACCTTGGGCCGCTATATTTTGAATGGCAAAGACGTGAGCCAGATGGAAGACAACGACCTGGCCGAAGTGCGCAACCGGGAAATTGGTTTTGTGTTTCAGCAGTTCAACCTTTTGCCGCGCCTTACCGCCGCCGAAAACGTGGCGCTGCCGCTGGTATATGCCGGCATGCCCAAAAAGCAGCGTATGGAAAAAGCCCTGGAAGTGCTGGACAAAGTGGCGCTGGCCGACCGTAGCCACCACAGGCCCAACGAAATGAGCGGTGGCCAAAACCAGCGCGTAGCCATTGCCCGCGCCCTGGTAAATGACCCGGCCATAATTTTGGCCGACGAGCCAACGGGCAACCTGGATAGTAAAACTTCTTACGAAATCATGGAGATATTTGGTAAGATACATGCCGGTGGCAACACCGTAATTTTAGTTACGCACGAAGAAGACATAGCCAACCATGCGCACCGCATCATTCGCCTGCGCGACGGCGTGATAGAAAGCGACAGGCGACAGGAAAAGAAACCAGTTATGGCTTAAAGCAAACGTCTCTTTTTCCTTTTAAAAAACCGGAGCAATGCAAAATGTAAAATTGAAAATATAAATCAGGAAAGGTCGCTTTTGAGTTGAGATGTAAAACATTAAATCCAAATGGAAACGTCTCATTTTACTTTTAATAGAATGATGTTTTGAACATTGTCTCACGTTTCACATTCAGCAAAACGTCCATTTTTCCATTTACATTTTTCATTTTTCATTTTGAATTCTTAACTCTAAAAAACGATTTGCCTTATGGCTATGAAAATTTATACAAAGACCGGCGACCGTGGCACCACATCGCTCATCGGCGGCACCAAAGTTTCTAAAAGTCATTTGCGCATAGATGCCTACGGCACAGTAGATGAACTGAACTCGTGGATAGGCGTAGTGAGCGACCATACACCGGATGAAAACATCAAAAGAGTTTTAAAAGAAATTCAGGACCGGCTGTTTACTATTGGCTCATCGCTAGCCTGCGACCCCGAAAAAGAACCGCAACTAAAAATACCCGACCTGCACGAAGGCGACATTACTTTCCTGGAAAGCGAAATTGACCGCATGAATGCAGCGCTGCCCGAAATGAAATCGTTTATATCGCCCGGTGGTACGCCCGCCGTATCGTTCGCACATGTGGGGCGCTGCGTGTGCCGCCGCGCCGAGCGCCTGTGCGTGGCTTTGCAGGAGGTGGATTTGGAAGTGGACGACCTGATCTTAAAATACCTCAACCGCCTGAGTGACCACCTGTTCATGCTGGCGCGCTATATAGGGCAGCAGCAGGGTGCTGAGGAAATTAAATGGAAGGCAAGGGTGTAACATTTTATCTCCACTTTTAAAACGTCTCTTTTTTCTTTTAAAAGGGTTTAGGCTTTTTGCTTACAAATGCTTGTTCGGCAATTTCAGTAATTCGTTTATGCCTTGTATCGGGACGCCTAGCCATTGCCAACCATTGCAGCATGGCTTTTCTTGTTGATTTGCTCAGGCTTAAAAAACAATCCTTTTGCACCCGGTTTTAGGTTCAATGCATTTTCTAAATCATCGGGAATTAGCAGTTCTTCTACAGCATCCAGCAGCGCCCAAGAACCATTTTGTTTGGCCACTTTAATCGTCTTCAGCCCCGCCTCCATCATCAGGCCTTTTTCAATCAGCCTATTTACTTTTTCTTTATTGATTTTAGACCAGGTGCTTTTTGGTTTTCGCTTGCTAAAAAACTAGTGCGCTATTGCTTCGTCTATCTTTATTTTCTTGCTGTCTATCCAGCCAAAGCAAAGCGCCACATCTACCGCATCCGACCATGTTATGGTTTTTCTGCCTGATTTTTTTGTATAGAAAACAACCCATACAGAAGTAGCTAAAAGATGATTTTTCTGGAGCCAATTTCGCCATGCTGAGATATTTTCAGGATAAAAAACAGCTATATCATTTGGCATAAAATTGCATTCAGTTTAGTTGTATTTAAACTAACGTTGTTGATTTATCAAATTTCGATTTTGACTTTTAATTTGTAAGAATTGTTGTTTAATGATGCCTACAACTTGGTGCGTATTACCAATGGTCTGGATTTTTAGTACTTAATTTTAATGGAAGAAAGAAAGTTGAATTTAGCACCTCTATTGATACGAACCCGTTCAGCCCGCCAATTGCCAATGCGATGTTGGTAGCCGTATTTTTTTATTGATACCCATATTTTTTCAAAAATTCTTTTCTCATCTCTGCTACCTTTCCTGAAAAACGTCTGTCATACCATATATAGTGAGGAGCCCCTTGCAGTTCATGAAATTCAATAACATTGCCCATTTTTTTCATTTCTTCTGCGAAAAGTTTAGCAGTTGAATAATCCACACTTTGGTCATTCGTTCCATGAATAATTAACATTGGTGGAAGTCCTTTTTTTAATAAATGCTGGGGCGATATTTTTTTTATATGACTTTTGTCTGTCAATCCCTTGCTTATCCAAGCCGTACTAAAGCTTGAGGTTAAATCAAAAACACCAGAGTTTACCAACAAAACATTTGGGGATGCACTAAAATTAAAATTGTCTGTATTTTCATTTATCTCGTTAGCCATAGCAGTGGCTAAAACCAAATGCCCACCGGCAGAATTGCCAGATGTTACAATTTTTGCTGTGTCTATATTATAGAGTTCTGCATTCATTCTTAACCAGCGAATGGCACTTCTTGCATCCTTAACGACTTCAAAGGGTGTTGTTTCGTGTCTGTCGGCAATTCTGTACTCAACGGCAACAGCTACCCAACCTTTTTTGGTATAGTTTGTACAATTAGCAAAATCCCACTCAGGAGTACCTTCTGTCCAACTACCACCATGAAAATAAACGATAACAGGTCTTTTATTTTTCTGGTTGGCTGTATCCGGAAGAAAAATATGAAGGTCAAGATTAAAGCCATCTACCGTTTTATAAGTTTTAATTAAATGCCCTTTGAAAGTGTTTTTACTTTCTGTATAAATGCTGTCAATGGTTTTGGTATAAGCAGTGTTTTTACAGGTAGATAAAAATGACTTTACAGCATCGCTCATGTTTTTACTCCCAAAATTTTCAAGATGTGTAAATAGGTAGTGATATTGCCAAAATTCCTTACACTCTTTGTTTGTAAAATATGTTGGAATGATGTTTAAGTATGCTTCAAGTCTTTTGTTGTCTGATTTTTTGTATTGCTCTTTTCTTAGTTCAATACTAGTTTGATGCCTTAAAACAGCTTCTACGTAACTCTTAAAATCTTTACTGGATAAAAGTTGAGGATTGTTAAAATCCTTTACATGCCGGTTTAATTGTTTTTTTACTGACTTTGATAATGATGTTTGGTTGCCAGAATAGTTTTCGTAGAGATACGGATAATCAACTATCATCCTATCAAAAAAATAGGAGATATCCCTTAGCTCATTAAAGATGAAAGATTTGTCAACTAATTGAAATTGCTCTCTGTATTTATTGGCTACATTTAAAAATGGCTGTTTTAAAGATTTTATTGCTTTAAGAAATTGGGTTTCATTCAAAGAATAAATGGTTGCTCTATTCGGATAATAGTTTTCCGAAAAATCATTGCTAGCAACTTTCATTTCTGCATCATAAGCTTTACGTAAAGAGTCAAAAGTTAAGTTGCTCTGACAGACACAAATTAGCGAAGACAAAAAGAGAAAGGTTGTCAATACAACTTTCATTCGTGAAAAGTTTATCTATATTTATTGTGATTAATATGGCTGCTGACACTTAAATATACGAATTGACAATTTTGAGAAGCGAAATTCAGTTGTTCGATTATCATCGCATTCCCATTCGCCATTTGACTTACCCTTGGTTAGGCAATCCACAAAACAATCACATTTGAATTTTTCTATACAACTATACAAGTTTAAGTACCAGATTAGCCTAATTGTTTGTGTATCCAAAATTATCCCATCACTCATGTACAAATGAGGTCGATGAATGCGACCAAGTCTTGTTTGGGGGAAACAATTAAAAAGTTTGATTAAAATTTTGCACTTGCTACTTTAATCTGTTTTCAGCTTTGGTAAATGAAAGTATTCGTTGATGGATTGGTCGAGGCGCTGTTGTATTTGAGTGAAGTTGGCATCTGTAGGTTTTAAATCTACAAACCTGTCAATTATCCGGCTGCGTTTGTACAGCACAAATGTGTTTTGGGTATATGGATTGATTTTATTGAGATGAATTTCAGATTCTGTATCCGCAAAAGAAGGTACAAAAGTTAAGGCTACGTTTTCCAGTTTTAAGTCGCGCCCGATTGTTTCCAATTCTTTTTCCCGGCCTTCCTGGCTGTAGCTCGCTTCATTGCCATACACAAAATAAACCTTTAAATACTTTTCGCGCTTTTTGCTTTCCCTTTCCAAAAACGCTAGCCACTGGCTTATTTCCGGCCAGTCTGGATTGTTGCCTACAAAATATAATATACCATGGTACCAACCATACTTGCAGATGGGGCATGTTTTGGTACCTTTATCGGGACCCCAGGCATGATAAGGAATAAATGAAAAAACTTCTTCTCCTGCATTTCTGCCCGAACTTACCTCTCTTAACGGCTCACCTGGATAACTTGGAATGTTTAAGCCAAGTATAATGTTGCGCTCACCAATTTGCAAATCGCCTTTTTGCACCAAGCGCAGTACGCCGCTGCCACTTCGGTTTTCCAGCTTTTTCCTTTTTGCTGAAGAGAGCAATTTATCATCATCAAACACAAAATCGTCAATGTAATATTCCTTAATGTCGTTAGGTTCTTTTACCGTGATGTGAACATGTGCGGGTTCATCGTGGGTGGGATAAGCACCCGGACGGATGGTGTAGATAGCATACCTGCCGTCGGAACCCGTTTTTACCCATCCGCGGATGTAGCCGTGCGTTTGACCGAGGTTGTTGGGAGGCATGCTACGTTTTTCTTCCGGCTTATGTATGTACCTGCCGGCTGCATTGGTTTGGTAATAATACAGCAGCACATCGGGCGCAGGCGTTTTACCATCTCGCTGGTACACAATACCTGTTAAAAGTATTTTAGTGCCTTTATCTTTCCAGCCGGAGCTGGTGTCGGTAGCACTTATCTGCCTTGGAATGCCATAATAGGTGTACTCGCTGTTTTCAAAAGCACCACCCACCAGTTTATGCGCGTTACCGTCCTTTGTTTGCCCGTTACAGCTGGTAACAAAGTTGCTGCAAATAAGCAGGAGCCCTACGACATAAAGCTTTTTCATATCTGAAGTTTCGTTTTTGTTTCGTTAGGGTTGCACACCGCTTACGCACCTACACGCCACCATGCGTTATGGCTGTTTTGCTCAATAGTAAGTTACGAAAAAGATTCCGGGAAATGGATAATCGGTAATTTGCTTACTTACTCAGACGAAGTTGTACTGCTGCTTATTTAGGCATCCACAATCTTTCCATCTTTCATATGCAGAATGCGGTCGCTCAGTGCGGCGAGTTCTTCGTTGTGGGTAACAATCAAAAAGGTTTGATTGAAATTTTTTCGCAGGTCAAAAAACAGCTGGTGCAGGTCGCGCGCGTTGGCGGAATCTAAATTCCCGGTAGGTTCATCGGCAAAAACTACAGAGGGATTGTTAATGAGCGCACGCGCTACGGCTACGCGCTGCTGCTCGCCGCCCGACAATTGCGCCGGCTTGTTTTGTAACCGGTGCGGCAGACCCAGCATTGTCAATAGTTCTTCGGCTCGCTTTGCTACTTCCCCCTTTTTTACACCAGCTATCCAACCCGGTATGCACACATTTTCCAGCGCCGAAAACTCGGGCAGCAGGTGGTGAAACTGGAACACAAAACCTATATGCCGGTTGCGAAAGGCCGCCAGCTTTTTACCCTGCAGCGCCGTAATGTTTTCGCCATTCATCTGCACGGCGCCTTCGTCGGCCTTGTCCAGCGTGCCGAGAATCTGCAGCAGCGTGCTTTTGCCGGCCCCCGAGGAGCCTACAATACTCACAATTTCGCCCCGTTCTATGCTAATGTCCACGCCTTTCAGCACTTCTACGGTTCCGTACTTTTTATGTATGTTCTGAGCGGATAATATTGCCATGCTGCGGGTTAAAGTAAAAGCCAAATATCTATAAACCGGGCCGCTTAAACAAAGGTTTGCGCCCTTTCGCCGACAAAATAAAACCTTGATTTGGAAAATTAGGGAATAAACCTACTTTTGCGGAAATTTTGAGGCTGCCAAAACCGCTTTTTGGCACAGTAATTAAGCCTTAAAATGCCGTATATTTTTAACTCATTTAAACCATTATAAGGATGTTTTGGACTTTAGAGCTAGCCTCCTATTTAGAAGACACCCCCTGGCCCGCCACCAAGGACGAACTGATCGACTACTCCATCCGCTCCGGCGCGCCCATTGAGGTGGTAGAAAACCTGCAGGAGCTGGAAGACGAAGGCGAGGGGTACGAAAGCATCGAAGATATTTGG
>CBDTUH010000010.1:0-23732 GCA_965363375.1 uncultured bacterium | reverse complement strand
CTGGCCTGCCTCCGGCGAAATTGATATTATGGAGTTTGTAGGCTACGAGCCCGACCGGGTGCATGGCACCGTGCATACCCAATCGTTTAACCACGGCATTGGTACCCAAAAAGGCAGCAGCCTGCAGTTTACCGATTTGGCCACAGCATCACACGTATACGCCATCGAATGGTATGCTGATAAAATTGATTTTTTTATAGACAACCAGCGCTACTTTACGTTTACCAACTCAGGCAAAGGCTTTGCCGACTGGCCGTTTGACCAGTCATTCCACCTGATACTAAATGTAGCGGTGGGCGGCAACTGGGGTGGTGCGCAAGGTGTTGACCCATCTGTTTATCCGCAGCAGTTTGTAATAGATTACGTGCGCGTGTATCAATAACTTGTTTAATGTTTTATTTAAAAGGGAATGAAGACGTTTTCATTCCCTTTTGTTTTTCTATTTCATTTCAACGTCTCTTTTCTCTTTTAGCGTTCTGCATTACTTTTTGGTTTTCATCTTTGGCTTTTCTCTAAACGTCTCTTTTTCCTTTTGAGCTTTTCTTATTTTGATTTGCTCTAAACGTCTCTTTTTCCTTTTATCACTCCTCCTCCCTTGGCAGGAAAATTGACTACAAGTGTACACAACAACCGTCCGTAGCCCTTCACTTTTTATAAACCGTTTGTAAAGATTTTTATTTTCATGAATAGCACTGTTTACCCGGGTAATGCCTTTCCGCTGGGCGCTACCTATGATGGTGAAGGTGTCAACTTTGCCTTGTATGCCGAAAACGCAACAGGTGTTGACCTTTGCCTTTTCAATTCTGTTGACGACGAAACCGAAAATATAAAAGTGCGCATTAAAGAGCGCAACAACCACGTGTGGCATGCTTACCTGCCCGGCGTAAAGCCCGGTCAGTTGTATGGCTACCGTGTGTATGGCCCGTTTGAGCCTCATAATGGTCACCGTTTCAACCCCCATAAATTACTGATTGATCCTTACGCCAAAGCCATTGCCGGCACCATTCAGTGGAGCGATGCCTTGTTTGGATACGCTCTGGGCCATCCCGACGAGGACCTGAGCTTTAGCCATGTGGATAGCGCGCCATACATTCCAAAATCGGTGGTAATAGACTCTGCCTTTGACTGGGAAGGGGATAAGCTTCCCCAAATTCCGTATCACCAGTCCATTATTTACGAAACACATGTAAAAGGCTTTACGCAAACGCATCCCGATATTCCGGAAGAAATTCGTGGTAAATATGCCGCAATTGCCCACCCGGTTACCATTCAGTATTTAAAAGACCTGGGCGTAACCGCGGTAGAACTGATGCCGGTGCACCATTATGTAATTGACCGTCACCTGGCCGACCGCGGCCTCACTAATTATTGGGGCTATAACACCATTGGTTTTTTTGCGCCCGATGTGCGCTATAGCAGCAGCGGTATGCTGGGCCAGCAGGTAACCGAGTTTAAGCAAATGGTAAAAGACCTGCACAAAGCAGGTATAGAAGTAATTTTGGATGTGGTGTACAACCATACTGGTGAAGGCAACCAAATGGGGCCTACACTCTCGTTTCGTGGTGTAGACAATGCCTCGTACTACCGCCTTACCGACGACAAGCGCTACTACATGGATTATACCGGCACCGGCAATACCCTGAATGCCAATGTCCCTCATGTACTGCGCCTGATTATGGACAGCCTGCGCTACTGGATAACCGAAATGCATGTGGATGGTTTCCGCTTTGACCTGGCCGCCACGCTGGCGCGCGAGCTGCATGAAGTGGACAGGCTTAGTGCTTTTTTCGACATCATTCACCAGGATCCCATTATATCGCAGGTAAAACTGATAGCCGAACCCTGGGATATTGGCGAAGGCGGCTACCAGGTAGGCAAGTTTCCACCCGGCTGGGCCGAATGGAACGGTAAATACCGGGATTGTATACGTGACTACTGGCGCGGTGCCGAAAGTATGCTGGGCGAATTTGCCGCCCGCTTTACGGGCTCGCCGGATTTGTATAAAGACGATTACCGCCGCCCTACCGCCTCTATCAACTTTGTAACCGCACACGATGGATTTACGCTGAATGATTTGGTATCGTACAACGAAAAACACAACGAAGCCAACGGCGAGAACAACCAGGATGGAGACAGCCACAACCGCAGCTGGAACTGTGGTGCCGAAGGGCCTACCAAAGACAAAAACATTATTGCGCTGCGCGAAAAGCAGAAGCGTAACTTTTTAACCTCGTTATTTCTGTCGCAGGGCGTGCCCATGCTGGTTTCAGGCGACGAAATGGGCCGCACGCAGGGTGGCAACAACAATGCTTACTGCCAGGATAATGAAATATCGTGGCTAGCCTGGAAGGAAGCGGATACAAAACTTCTGGATTTTACCCGGAAGCTTATTCAACTGCGCAAAACCCACCCGGTTTTTTGCCGTCGCCGCTGGTTCAAAGGGCAGCCCATCAAGGGAGTAGGGTTAGAGGACATTGCATGGTTTCAGCCCGAAGGCACCGAAATGACGGAAGAAAACTGGAACCAGGATTTTGCCAAATCGCTGGGCGTTTTCCTCAACGGGCGCGGCCTGCGCGCGGTAGGCACCAGGGGCGAGCACATTACCGACGACAGCTTCTACATCATTTTCAATGCTCACCACGGGCCGCTGCCTTTTGTGTTGCCGCCCGAAAAATTTGGCCGCTCCTGGCTGAAAGTGCTGGATACGGCGCAGGGGCTGATAGATGATGACGGAAACGATGAATTTATGGCCGGCGAAACCATTGAGGTTGACAGTCGATCGGTAGTGGTATTAAAAGAGCAGCTGTAACAATTGAATTGGAATGGAAATATTGAGAAGAAACATAGGCGTAACATTTAGCGGTGGCAAAGCCATGGTAAAAGTGTGGGCGCCGCTGCTGAAGAAGGCAGAACTGGAGCTGCCAGAAAGGGGTCTGAAAATCCTTTTAAGCAAAGATGAGTGGGGCTACTGGCAAGGAGAAACCGATCAATTACAGCCCGGCGACCTATACCGTTTTAAATTGGATGATGTTCAGTCTCTACCCGACCCGGCATCGCTTTCGCAGCCGCAGGGTGTGCACGGCCCTTCGCAGGCCGTAGATGTCGAACGTTTTAACTGGAAGGAAGGAGATTGGAAAAACCACCCGCTGGAAAGCTATATTCTGTACGAGCTGCATACCGGCACTTTTTCCCCGGAAGGCACTTTTGCCGGTATTGAACAAAAGCTGGATTACCTGGCAGAGTTGGGCATAAATGCGGTTGAAATCATGCCGGTGGCGCAGTTTCCCGGCAGCCGAAATTGGGGGTACGATGGCGTGTTTCCGTATGCCGTGCATCATTCGTATGGTGGTGCTGAAGGATTACAAAAGCTGGTGGCAGCCTGTCATAGCAAAGGCATAGCCGTGGTGCTGGATGTGGTATACAACCATATGGGCCCCGAAAGAAACTACCTGGGCAGCTACGGGCCTTATTTTACCGAAAAATACAGTACCCCCTGGGGCAATGCCCTCAATTTTGACGATGCCTATTGCGATGGGGTGCGCCATTTTTTTATAGAAAACGCCCTGATGTGGCTGCGCGACTTTAAAATAGATGCACTGCGCCTCGATGCCGTGCATGCCATTAAAGACTTTAGTGCCACCCATTTTCTGCGTGAGTTAAAAGTAAAAACAGACGTTTTATCGGCGCAAACCGGCCGCACGCATTACCTGATTGCAGAACTGGACCTAAACGATACGCGATTTATAAGCCCACTGGAAAAAGGTGGTTTTGGTATGGATGCACAGTGGATAGACGAGTTTCACCACGCGCTGCGGGTAACGGCCGGCGGCGATAAAACAGGCTATTATTCCGATTTTAACGGCATACAACACTTAGCCAAGGCCTATAAAGATGCTTACGTGTATGATGGGCAATACTCGCCGCACCGTAAAAAGAAATTTGGTATAAAAGCAAGCGAGGCGGAAGGAAAACAATTTGTGGTGTTTTCGCAAAACCACGACCAAGTGGGCAACCGCATGCTGGGTGAGCGTAGCAGCCAGCTTTTTTCTTTTGAAATGCAGAAGTTGATGGCTGCTGCCGTATTTGCAGCGCCATACCTGCCCATGCTGTTTATGGGCGAGGAGTGGAGCGAGCCGCATCCATTTCAATACTTTGTAAGCCATACCGATGCCGAGCTGGCCGAAGCCGTGCGCAAAGGCCGTAAAGCCGAATTTGAAGCCTTTCATGCCGAAGGCGAAGCGCCCGACCCCATGTCGGAAGAAACCTTCAACAACTCCAAATTGCAATGGCATTTGCTGGAGAAAGTGCACCATAAAACGGCGCTGGAATATTATAAAACGCTGATTCAACTGCGCAAAACCCTGCCTGCCCTTAGCCACCTAAGCCGGCAACATGTAGAAGTGGAGGCAGATAATCAAGCCCAAACACTGGTATTACGCCGCTGGCATAGCGGTCAGCAGGTTATTTGCTGCATGAATTTTTCTAAAAAAGAACAACAGGTGAGCCTGCCCGATGAACCTAAAATCTGGTTTTTGGCGCTGGCATCGGCTGACAGGCAGTGGGGTGGAGAAGCAACTATGGCTGCTACTTTAAAAGGAAAAAACGACGTTTTGCTGCCGCCCGAATCTGCCACTATTTATGTGAGCACGCAAGTAAATGTAAAGGTGTAAAACGTCTCTTTTTCCTTTTAAAAAAAAGAATAAAGATGGCTAAAAACAGGCCTCAAACGCACTAGAATCAACAAAGGATCATTACTTTAATTGAATTATTTTATGAACAATCCGGTGGCTACTTACCGCATACAGCTACATAAAGATTTCACATTACAGCAGCTCGAACGCCTGGTGCCCTACTTGCAGCAGCTGGGCGTAAGCACCCTTTACGCCTCGCCGATTTTTGCTGCCGTACCGGGCAGTAATCACGGCTATGATGGTACCAATCCTTTTCTCATCAATCCCGAAATTGGTACCGAAGAAGAGTTGCGCACCATCAGCCAAAAGCTGCAGGAGGCCGGCATCAGCTGGCTGCAGGACATTGTGCCCAACCACATGGCCTTTCACCCGCAAAACAACTGGCTGATGGACGTATTGGAAAAAGGTGTGCAAAGCCTTTACGCCCCGTTTTTCGACATTGCATGGACCAGCAACCTGCACAAGGGTCGCCTGATGGTGCCTTTCCTGGGTGCACAGCTGAATGAAGTAATCCAGAACGGCGAGCTGGAGCTGGCCTGCATGGAGAATAAGTTTGTTTTTAAATATTATGAAGCCCATTTTCCCCTTTCGCCACGCAGTTATGAAGCTATTTTAAAAAGCGAAAAGCCCTCTGATGCGGTAAAAAGCCTGATAACACAGATAGAGCAGCTGCACTCTGTGGAAGACCGCAAAGCTTACGCCGAAGGCTGGCACGAAATAACGCAGCAGCTGGCCGGGTTGATGAAGAATAAAACCATAAAAACTTACGTGGAAAAGGGGCTGAAAGCCTTTAACAGCAACAAAGAGGCATTGCAGCAACTGGCCGATAGCCAGCACTATCGCCTGTGCCACTGGCAAGAAACCGACAGCCGCATCAACTACCGTCGCTTTTTTACCGTTAATGGTCTTATCTGCCTCAATATTCAGGATGAAAGCGTTTTTCAAACCTATCACCAGTACATCAAACAATTGTTAGACGAAGGCATTTTCCAAGGCCTGCGTATTGACCATATTGACGGACTGTACGATCCTACACAGTACCTGGAGCGTCTGCGCGAGTTGGCCGGCGACGAAACCTATATTGTAGTGGAAAAAATTCTGGAAAAAGGTGAAGCTTTTCCGCAGCAATGGCCGGTGCAGGGCAACACAGGTTACGATTTTTTAGCACAGGTAAACAACCTACTTACTTATGGGAAAAACGAAAAAGAATTCAGCCAGTTTTACCAGCAACTGGTAAAAGACCGCACATCTGTACACCGGCAGATACGAGACAAAAAAGCCCATATTTTATATGAGAACATGGGTGGCGAGCTGGAAAACCTGTACCGCTTGTTTATGGAACTGGACTTGGTAGAAGCCAAAGCCATTACCTCCATTCACCCGGAAGATATAAAAACAGCCATTGCCGAGTTTTTGATACAGATGCCGGTTTACCGTTTTTATGGCAACCATTTTCCGCTGGAGCACGAAGAGGCGGAGGCCGTGCGTCAGGTGTTTGACCGCATACGCTACAGTGGCGAAGCAAAGACGCGCGCAATAGACCTGCTGCAAAATGTGCTGCTGGAGTATACCGAGCATGGCAACGAGGAATACAACAGCCGCGTGCAGCATTTTTACCAGCGCTGCATGCAGTATAGCGGTCCACTGATGGCCAAGGGTGTGGAAGATACGCTGATGTACACTTACAACCGCTTTATTGGCCACAACGAGGTGGGCGATGCGCCTGATGCTTTTGGCATGACTAAAGAAGATTTTCATGCAGCCATGATAGAGCGGCAGCAGGAGTGGCCGCTCAGCATTAATGCCACCGCTACGCACGATACCAAGCGGGGCGAAGATGCGCGTGCAAGGCTGAATGTACTATCCGAACTGCCTGGCTTGTGGATTAAAACGGTAAAGGATTGGCAGGAGCTGAACAAAGAACTGAAAACCGATGGGGCGCCTGATGCAGCGGATGAATACCTCATTTACCAGGCCCTGGTGGGCGGCTATCCTTATGAAGAAGCCGATGATGATTTTCAAAAGCGTTTTGAGACGTTTTTGCCCAAAGCCCTGCGCGAAGCCAAGCGCCACAGCAACTGGACAACGCCCAATGAAGCCTACGAAAGTGCCTGCATCCGGTTTGCCGCTGCACTGCTCGATAAAAGCCGCCCCTTCTGGAAAAGCTTTCAAAGCCTATTGGCAACCATTGCTGATCATGGTATTGCCAACTCGCTGGCACAGGTACTTCTCAAATTTACCTGCCCGGGTACGCCCGATGTATACCAAGGCTGCGAGGGTTGGGATTTAAGTTTGGTAGACCCCGATAACCGCCGGCCAATTGACTACGAAAAAAGGGGAGGCTGGCTCAAAAACTGGCTTCAAACGCCCGAAAACAGGCAGTCGGACGCGGTGCACCATCTGTGGGATGAGCGCACTTCTGCCGAGGTGAAATTTTGGCTAGTGCATACGCTTTTTACCCTCCGCAAACAGCAGCCCGAGCTTTTCAGCCACGGCGAATACATTCCGCTGAAGGTGGAAGGCGCTTATAAAGATCATGTGCTGGCTTTTGCACGGCGCCACCGGCAGGCTTTTTACGTAGTAGCGGTGCCGTTGTATACGGCAGCCCTTTGTCGGGATCAGAAAAAGAAAGATTTGCTAAAAATAGACTGGAAAGACACGCGCGTCATTATTCCAGGTGAGGTAACCAGCGAGTGGGAGCACTTGCTGAACAAGATAAAAAGCCGCAACGACAAGGGTATAGATGTAGCCGACCTGTTTAAAAACGTGCCGCTGGCCCTGCTGAAAATGCGCATGATTGACAATGCCCGCGGTGCCGGCTTGCTAATGCACATCACCTCGCTGCCATCGGCTTACGGCATTGGCGATATGGGCCCCGGTGCTAAGGCTTTTATTAATTTTTTGAGCCGCAGCCGGCAAAAATACTGGCAACTGCTGCCGCTCAACCCTACCGAGGCGGGCCAGGGCCACTCACCCTACAGCGCTACCTCCAGCATGGCCGGCAACCCTTTGCTGATAAGCCCCGAATTGCTGGTAAAAGATGGCTTGCTGACACACAACGACCTGGCACCTTATCGCCTGCCATCGCACGACCGGGTAGATTATACAGAAGCTGAAAAGGTAAAGGCGGAACTGTTTGAAAAAGCTTTTGAAGCCTTTATGAGCGAAAAGGGAACGCATCTGCAGCCGGCCTACCAGCATTTTTGCAGGCAGGAAGCGGCCTGGCTGGATGATTTTGCCCTTTACATGCTGTTGAAAAAAGTGCACGAAGGTCAGCCCTGGTTCAACTGGCCGGAGGCATACAAGCTACGCGATGGAGCAGCCCTTCAAAAACTGGCGGCGGAACACCAAAGGGAGCAGGATAAAGTAAAATGGCTGCAATTTGCTTTTTCGCGGCAATGGCATAGCCTAAAGGAGTATTGCAATGCCAAAGGCATCCAGTTTGTGGGTGACCTGCCTTTTTATGTTAGTTACGACTCAGCCGATGTGTGGGCACACCGCCACCTGTTTGCGCTGGACGAGGAAGGTGCCCGTACAGGCATTGCCGGCGTGCCGCCTGATGCATTTAGCGATGATGGACAGCTGTGGGGCATGCCCGTTTTTAAATGGGAGGTGCATAAACAGGAAGGCTATACCTGGTGGATAGAGCGCCTGAAAAAGAACATGGAGCTGTTTGACTGGGTGCGACTCGACCACTTTCGCGCCTTTGCCGACTACTGGGAAGTGCCCGCCGGCGAAGAAACGGCGCGCAACGGCGAATGGAAGCCGGGCCCCGGCGCCGACTTTTTTAAGGCCATTGAAACAGCGCTTGGCTCGCTGCCATTTGTGGCGGAAGATCTGGGCGAAATAAATGAGCCGGTGCTGAAGCTGCGCGACCAGTTTCACCTGCCGGGAATGAAGGTGCTGCAGTTTGCCTTTGGCCCCGATATGCCGCGCTCCGATTATATTCCGCATAATTACGGATGCAACTTTTTTGTGTATACCGGCACGCACGACAATAATACCATCCGCGGCTGGTTCAACGAACTGGACGATGCCACACGCCACCGGCTGGAGCGCTACGTGGGCCGGCCGCTAAGTGCAGCGGAAATACATCTGGAGCTGGGCCGCATGGCATATGCATCGGTGGCTAAAACCGCTATTTTGCCCCTGCAGGATGTGCTGGCGCTGGATACCAATGCGCGGATGAACATACCGGCCTCCGGCGAAAACAACTGGGCCTGGCGCCTGCGGCCCGGGCAGCTTACCGGTGCTGAAGAAGACCGCCTGCGCCAGTGGACTATTTTGTATAACCGGGAGTAAATCAAGTATTATATGAAGAAAGTTGGCTAAAAGGAAATAGAAACGTTTTGAATTGGTGAATAAAGTTGCTAAAGTACAAGTGTGCGACGCAAGGAACGTTAAATAGAAAAACAAAAGCTGGTTACCAAAATGTATAAATGGAGTGATATACTTTACTGGCCGGTAGAAAGCGTCAAATTAAAAGGAAAAACAAAGGTTTGGATATGATGGAAGAAACATTACTCAATGCGCCAAATGAAACGGAAATGGCGCAGCAGCTGACGGCCTACCTGCAGCGCGAAGGAGATGCCTTTCAGCACCGGGTGCGCCTGCAGCAAGGCCGCAAAAGTATATTGCTGAATATCGACATTGACCCCGGCGGCGGCTTTGAAAGCGGCTATGCCACCACGCGTTTTTCGGCGACGGTGGCGGCAGTCAGTGATTTTGCTTTTACCATTCACCCCGAAGGTTTTTTGTCCGACTTTGCCAAGCTATTTGGCCTGCAGGATGAAGTGGTGGGCTATCCCGAGTTTGACAAAAAAGTAATCATCAAAACCAACGATGCCGAAAAGGTAAAGCATGTTTTTAGCGATGCGGCGCTGCGCCAAACCCTCACTTCGCTCAGCAGCTTTAACCTGCAATTAGGCAGTAAGGATGAGGAAGGCACAAAAGAACTGGCGCTGGAAATAGAAGAAGGCATTACCGATGCCGCTGCGCTGCTGCCGCTTTATCAATTGTTTTACCAGATTTTAGAAAGTGTAGAAGCTGCAGGTCCAAAGTGAAAAAGTTTGAAAGTTGTCAGTCATCAGTCTTCAGGCTTCAGCCGGAAAAAACTTAAAAGGAAAAACAGACGTTTAGGGATAATTAAAGATTAATGATTGAGAATGGCTCCCTTCTATGTTTGCTTCATCCTACACAAAGTTTAAAAGAAAAAGGAGACGTTTACTTCTTTGCGTTTTCGCTAAATTTTAAAAGGAAAAAGAGACGTTTTGCCATTGGGAATTTCTATTTGACTGAACTGCACAACTGCAAAATCTGTAACACAGAAAAGCCACCGTTTGGGCGGTAGCTTTTTTTGCTGATTATCTGCACCACAATATTTTAAAAAAAGAGGTCAAACGTTAGTCCGACCTCTCTCGTATGTAAACCACCCAGTAAACCTTGCTACACTTCTCAATAATCCTATTTGGCGTATTTAATTTTTTGAATATTTCAGTTGTGTGTTTTAAATACTCCAGCGGCCTTTATTGAGCTTTCGCTACTATACAATCCCCAATTAACATACCAGTTTTTGCCACCGCTTTAAACCCCTGTTTTTTCTTTTGAGAGTTGAGGTAAATAGTACCCGATAAAGCAGTTTGTGGTTTTTTAAAAGGAAATAGAGACGTTTTAATTTTGTATTGAAAAATTGAAAATGTAAAAGGGACAAGAGACGTTTTATAATAATGGTTTTATTCTCCTTCGTACAGGCGCAGGCGGGCCTTGAGGTCCAAAATTTCTGACTGCATATCGCGCATGCGTTGCAGCAAATAATTAATGGCTTCAATACCTTCGGGGTTAATGTCGAGGTCGGCATGCAGGCGCGTATATTTTTCCAGCTCGCTCAACTGCTCCACAGGTATCAACTGCTCTTCGGTTTCTTCAATTATTTCTATCAGGCCGCACTGCTGCAGCCCGCTTACAAACGACATATCGATACCATAATGAAGGCAAAATTCGGTAACGGTTATATAGTGCGTTCTTTCCATGATTGTAGTTTTTTACAGCTGGCGCAATTGTTCAAACAGCTCTTTTTCTTTTTGGGTAAGATGGGCAGGAATCAGCACGTTGTAAGTGATGTACAGATCGCCATATGCGCCCTCTTGTTTGTAAACCGGGAAGCCCTTGCCTTTGAGGCGTGTTTTGGTGCCGTTCTGTGTGCCGGGCTGCACCTTTAGTTTTACTTTTCCATTGAGGGTATCGGCCGTTACCTCGCCGCCCAGCACAGCGGTGTACAGGTCGATGTTCACCGTGTTGTACAGGTCGTTGCCCACGCGCTGAAAAGGCGTGTTGTTTTCAATTTTAAATTCAATATACAGGTCGCCGGCTGGGCCTCCGTTTACGCCCGGGCCACCATGGCCTTTCAGCTTTATCACCTGCCCATCGGCTACGCCGGCAGGTATGGTAATGCGAATGTTTTTGCCGCCCACAGTTATTACTCTAGGCGCGGTTTGCGCCGTTTCTGTTAATGGAATGGTGAGTTGTGCCTGAATATCCTCGCCACGGAACCTGCCGCTGGCACCCCTGCGCCTGCCGCCGCCTGCTGCCCCGCCAAAAAGCGATTCGAAAAAATCGGAAAAGTCGCCGCCGCCGCTGTTGGTAAAGCCTTCAAAACCTTCGAAGGACGGACCTGCGCCGCTGCCGGCATACGCGCCCTGGCTTTGACGTGCTTTTTCGTATTCTTCGGCATGCTTCCAGTTTTCGCCATACTGGTCGTATTTTTTGCGTTTGTCGCTATCGCTCAGCACTTCGTTGGCTTCGTTAATCTGCTGAAATTTTTTATGCGCTTCAGGATTGTTGGGATTAAGGTCGGGGTGGTACTGGCGGGCCAGCTTGCGGTAGGCTTTGCGGATGTCGTCGGTTGATGCACTTTTGTCGAGCCCCAGTACTTTGTAATAGTCGATGTAGGCCATGCTGTTGCTGTTTACAATCGTCTTTTATTGGTGCTATAAATGTAAGTTAGTTGGGCGGAAAATAAGATGACTGCGGACAGATGACAGCTGGCAGAAAAGCTGAAACGTCTGTTTTTCCTTTTAGCACAATAGTATTGTTGCAGCACAAGTGAGTGACACAACAGAAGCCAAATAGAATTACTAAAGCTTGTTTCCAAAACGTCACTTTTCCCTTTTAAAGATTTCAGCTGCCCTTTTTACATTTTGAATTTTTAATTTTTAATTCAAAAATAAAACGTCCCTTTTTGCTTTTCACTTTTGACTTCAACTTACACTTCCAGCAGAAAGAACGGCATGCCGGCTTTTTGTAAAATGGGTTTGGCTACGTTGTACACTTTTACGCCGCCGTTGGTTTGCCCTTCGAGCGTACCAATATGCGCATGGCCATGAAACGCGGCTACTACCTGCCGCCTGCTCAAAGGCTCTGCTAAACGTGATGAACCAAGAAAAGGAAATATAGCTTCGGGCTCACCTATTACCGTTTCTTTAATGGGCGAGTAGTGCATTACGGCAATTTTCTTGAGGTTTTCGTTTTCCTGGTCCAGCCGCGCCAGGGCACGGTCGAGGCGCAGGGCTTCGTCTACTGCTTCCTGCACAAAAGCCTTCATGGCGCCTTCGCCAAACATGGAGAGCATGTGGCTGTCGAACCCGCCGCCAAAGCCTTTTACGCCGGCAAAGCCAATGCCGTTAATCACAATAGCCTCACCATCCAGTATATGCACATTTTCGTTCTGCACCATCTGCCGTATGAGTTTGTGGCGGCCTTTTTCAAAATCGTGGTTGCCCAGCACACCTACCACCGGAATGTTGCAGGCGCGGAGTTCTTCGCTTAGCAATTGTGCTTCGCCTTCGTCACCGGTATCGGTAAGGTCGCCGCAAATAACCAGTATATCGGCCTGGTGCGATACCTCGCGGAAAAATTCGCTCCACTTGCCTTTATCGCTTTCGCGCACATGTATATCGCCAATGGCGGCAATGCGTACTTTTTGTTCTTCTGCCATGTGTTAAACCGTTTTAATAGTGGTTACCTTATAATCCCATTCTTTTATATCCACACTATACTGCGTTTGGTCAATAATAGGGCCACGGCATACCCTTTCTACCGCCGGTGGCAGGTCGTACTGGCCTTGGGCGCGCTCCATCAGCTCGTCAAACAACCATTTGGGAATAATATCGTGGTAATCGGCCGGATACACAAACTGAAACATCAGTATCTGCGACAACAAAAGATGCCAGTGGGGGTCCATGCGGAACAGCACGCGCTTCCAGTCCATGGCTTTGCCGCTTTTTAAAATAATGTGGTTTACATCGGCACCGTCAAAACGCTCGCGGTTTTGTACATACATTTTACAAAAAATGAGTTCTTCGGGCGCTAACAATAAAACCGGTTCGCCTACAAATTCGGCTTTTGTTGCATGCTGGTACCAGCTGTCGTCTACCGTGCAGATGTTATTGACCGTATCAAAAATGATATCTATAAAATACTCGCCTTTAAATACCTTGGCAAGCCAGCGCACATCGGTCAGCTGTGTTTCATAACCCTGGTCGGCAAAAAATTTTAATATTTTGGGGTATTCGCTGGGTTTGCAAAACACATCAAGGTCTTTCGTATCTCGGTAAATGCCCGTGTATTGAAACATGGCAAACGCACCGCCCAGCATAAACTGCGTGCCGCACTGGTTCAGCAGCTGCAGCGCTTCTTTATAAAAGGCGTGGGCTTCCTGTCTTTGTTCTTCCGTTACAATCATACGTCCGTTTTAAAAGCTATTTTTTCTTCTTGTTAATAAAACCATCCACTTCTGTTTACGCCACGCGTTGTTTAAAGAGGATTTGTAAAACGTCTTAAAATCCTTTTACAGTTTTTACCGTTTGTATTACAGAATGGCGGCAGGTAAATGCTAAAAAAGCTGTGCCAGAAATTTGAATTGTAGAACTGGTGTAATGTTTGTGCCCTTGCTGTATTGTATCATTTTAAAAAAACAGGATTATGAAAGAAGAGAATAAAGAGAAACAAGCACAGCAAGAAAATGAAAACGCCCGCCGCGATGATATACGCAACAGCGAAAAAGCCAACGAAGAGCAGCGTGTAAACCATCCGGGTAAAGACCGTGTGGCTAAAACTAACCGCAGCGGCATGGGCCAGCAGCAGGGCTCCAGCGACAGCCCTATTAATTCTTAAAAGCAGAAAGGAGACGTGTTGTTGTAATTAAGAATTAATAAATAAGAATGGCTTCTATTCAAAGAGGCATTTTTGATTTGGGAAAGCTAAAAGGAAAAAGAGACGTTTTGGTTTAGTTGATCAGTTAACACGTTGATTGGTTAAAAGGGTAAAAAGACGTTTTTGAAAAGTCAAAAGCAAAATGCAAAACCAAAAGTAGTGTTGTAAAATTTAAAAGAGAAAAGAGAGGTTTTGAGAAAGATAAATAAAGGCTCAAACAAAAAGCGGCTTCAGCAATTGCTGAAGCCGCTTTTTGTTTCATGATTGAAAAACGTCTCTTTTACCTTTTACGCGTATTTGGTAACGCCGGGGATGGCAATAGGATAGAAGCCATCTGCATCGGGCAGTACGGGCGGCGTGGCCGTAAAGCTGTACTCCTTCGGCATCAGGTTGAGGCCGGAGTTTAACGCTTTATCAAAATGCACTACCTGACCGCTATACGTAGCCATACGGCCTAAAATAGAAGTCATGGTGCTGAGCGCGCCGTTTTCCGCATCGGCAAACTTGTATTCACCTTTGGCAATGGCGGCAAACAGCTCGTCGTGCTCCGTTTGGTAGGGATTGTTTTCCCCTTTGCGGTCAAACTGGTACAATGGGTTGCCTTTGTGATCTACAATTTTACCGGCACCAGTGTGTATGCGGCCTTTGGTGCCTACAATCAGTTCATCCACACGGCTCATGGTTTTGGGTATATGGCGGCACTGGCTGTTTAGGATGGAGCCATCTGCATATTCAAACTCCACGTAGTGGTGGTCAAAAATTTCGCCGTGGTCTTTGCCCTTGCGCACCTCGCGCCCGCCCATGCCTTGGGCTTTTACCGGGTAAGCACCTTTAAACCAATTCACCACATCAATATTATGAATGTGCTGTTCGGCAATATGGTCGCCGCAGAGCCATACAAAGTAGTACCAGTTGCGCATCTGGTACTCCATTTCGGTTTGGCCGGCTTCGCGTTTTTTTACCCATACGCCATCGTTGTTCCACCAAGCTTGTGCAGAGGTAATGTCGCCAATAAGGTCTTTACGCTTGTACAGTTCGCGGTAGCTGTTTTGGTAATGGCGCTGCAGGCCTACCACCACGTTCAGTTTTTTTTGTTTGGCAATATCCGCTGCGTCCAGCACTTTTTTTACACCGGCAGGGTCGGTAGCTACGGGCTTTTCCATAAACACGTGCTTGCCTTGTTTTACGCAAGCCTCAAAGTGGTCGGGGCGGAAGCCCGGCGGCGTAGCCAGTATCACCACATCGGCAAACGGAATGGCTTTTTGATAGGCATCAAAACCAACAAAGCGGCGCTCTTCCGGAACGTCTATTTTATCTTTTACATTGCCTTTTATACCGGTCCAGTCGGAAGTATCGTTAGCATTTAAGGTTTTGTAACAGCTATCGAGGCGGTCTTTAAATGCATCGGCCATGGCTACCAGCTTTACATTTTGCTTGCTCATTAAAGCTTGCATGGCGGCGCCCGTGCCGCGGCCACCGCAGCCCACCAGGGCTACTTTTATAGCATCGTTGGCACCTGAAAAAAAGTTGGCCCGGCCCAGTGTGGGCAGCACCATAAAGCCACCCGCTAATAAGCTCGTTTGCTTTACAAAGTTTCTGCGCGATTTGTTGTTGGAGTCCATTTGCATATGTATAAAAAGGTTCGAAAAATCAGTATTGTTTATTGGCCAATATGTGCTGCGAAATAAGCTTCCGCTTCTTCCGCTGTAGGCTGCTTTAGTGGCCGCACTACCCTAAAACCAACAAAAGCAGCATCGGTGAGCCACCAGCGGCTTTTAGGTATCTGCGGGTCGCGCTTGTTCCAGTCAGGTTGCCAGCTTTGGCGCGCCGCTACGCGCAGGCCGGCCGCATCGCTTTCGTACGAGCCGCCGCGGGCGGTACGCGGGTGGCGGCTTTCGGGTGTGGCCATAGGGTCGGTAGCGCCGTCTTCTAAATTTTTATAAAAGGCTTCATCGTACTGGTCCTGCGTCCACTCGGCTACATTGCCCAGCATATCGTACAGGCCCCAGGCATTGGGTGCTTTTTCCCCAACCTTGTGGTACACACTTTTGCTGTTGCCCTTGTGCCATGCGTATTTGTCTAATTCTTTACTGTCGTTGCCAAAAGGGTAAACAGAGGTACTGCCGGCACGGGCGGCATACTCCCACTCGGCCTCGGTTGGTAAACGGTAAAATACACCGGTTTTTTGATACAGCCAACGGCAATACATCATGGCCGCAAGCTGCTGCATACTGTTGGCCGGGTAGCCGCCTTCGCGGCCCATACCCCAGCTGAGGTCGATGTACTGCGGACTGGGACGGGTAATGGCATCGGCTGTACTGTTTTGCGAAGTAGCGTCATCGTTAAAAAAAGCATCAAACTCGTCATGCGTTACTTCGTATACACCCATCCAAAAAGGTGAAATGGTAACAGTGCGTTGCGGCATTTCGTCGGGCTTTGCGCTTTTATCGGTAGCAGCGCTGCCCATGGTAAACGTGCCGCCGGGTATGGGCGTCAGCTTAAATTGAACCGGTGTGTTGGGTACGGTTTGTACATAAGGCTTGAAGGCCGTATCAGGTGTTTGTGCAGTGGCCAGCGTGGTTGCTAATAAAGCGGATACAAAAAATGGAGCGTTCAATACGGTAGCTTTTTATAGAGCTTTAAAAATAAGTAATTAAAAAGGTTATTCTGCTGACCAGTATTGCTCAATCGTTTGCGTAAATGTTGATTTTAACTTTCCGCGCTTCATTTGGGTTACCAGCAGGGCAGCATTTTTCTTTTTCACCAATTTTTTAGCTTTCCAAAGGGGCAGTATGCTGTTGGCCGTGGCCAGCCAGTCCGCCAACGCACCATCCGGCGCTACAACCGTTACGTTTCGCTGAAAGGTAACGCCGTAACCGGTGCGCGGGTCTATAATGTGTGCATAGCGTTTGCCTTCATGTTCCAGGTATTGGTATACATCGCCGGAAGTAGCCACGGCCTTGTTCTGCAGTATTATTGTTTTTGGCATCAGTTTATTCTTTTCGCCGGGTACATTTACGGCAATGGTCCAGCCGCCTTTACCGGGGGGTGCATCGCCGCAAACAATATCACCGCCGGCATCGGCCAGCACCTGTTTAATGCCTTCCTGTTTTAAATAATTTACCACTTCCTGCGCTATGTAACCTTTGCCAATGCCGCCGGGGTCAAGCTGCATGCCGCGTTGCAATAGTTTTACTTTTTGATGTTTTTCATCAATCACTATTTTATCTATACCGGTCAAAGCTTTAGCAGCTGCCACTTCTTCTTTTGCCGGAAAAGTTTTTTCGCGTCTTGCCTTGCGCCACAGGCGGCTGAGCGGCCCCATAGTAATATCAAAACTACCCTTGCTTTCGCGCGCTGCCACTTTACTTTTTATAATCATATCGTATAAATACGATGATATTTTTATGAATGAATCTTTTCCTGCTGTTGCATTTAGCCGGCTGAGTTCGCTGGTACTGTCGTAATCGCTGAAAATATGGTTGAGTGAATCAATAAGTGCAAAAGCGGCTGCTGCTTTTTGCTGCGCTATTACGTTGTCATTGGCATAAAATATCAAGTGAAAAGGCGAGCCCATTTTGGGCTGTGTAAAATGGTAACGTTGCATTTGTGCTGATGCACCAATTACCAAAACCAAAAAGAAGATAGAAAAAAGAATGCGCAACGAAAATGGCTTTAAACGTTTTTATAAATAAATTGAGCCTTCAATAAAATGTACGCAATGCAACGTCGCCGTTTTTTAAAGCAAGGTTTTGCCGCTTCTGCCGCCACACTGCTGGCCCCTGCCGCAATAGCAAGTGAAAGTAAGGATAATGTAGAAAACGCCTTGGCCGAAAAACCGTTCAACCTTAATTATGCTTTTCATGACGGCATGTTTCGCCACCACGCCGGCGCGGATTTTATTGAGCAGATAAAGTTTGCCCACAGCATGGGTTTTCGCTCTATTGAAGACAACGGCATGATGGGCCGCACACCCGAAATGCAAAAAAAGATTGGCGATACACTGGCGGGCCTGGGCATGCAGATGGGCGTGTTTGTAATAACCACCGACAACTGGCACTGGAAAACCACGCTGGCCACCGGTAAGCAAGAATGGATTGATAAAATGGAGAAGGACTGCCGTACCGCAGTGGAAGTAGCCAAGCGCTGTGGTGCCAAATGGGTAACCGTGGTGCCCGGTAATTTTGACCGATCGCAATCCATCGAATTTCAAACGGCCAACGTGGTAAAAGCACTGCGCCGCGCTGCAGCTATTTTAGAACCGCACGGCCTGGTGATGGTGCTGGAGCCCCTGAGCGATAACCCCGACCTTTTCCTGCGCACCTCGCACCAAACCTATCTTATCTGCAAAGCGGTGAACTCTCCTTCGTGCAAAATACTGTATGACATTTACCATATGCAGCGCAACGAAGGCAACCTGATTGCCAATATGGATAAAACCTGGGATGAAATAGGCTACCTGCAAATTGGCGACAACCCCGGCCGCAAAGAACCCACTACCGGCGAGATCAATTACCTCAATGTTTTTAAACACATTTACAACAAAGGCTACAAGGGCATACTGGGTATGGAGCATGGCATTGCCGGCAGCGGCAAAGAAGGCGAGGTGGCACTGATAAAAGCCTACCGCCAGAGCGATGCCTTTTTGTAGTACGAAAAAGTGGCCAGGCTAAACGTCTGATTTTCCTTTTAAAAAAAATTAGCTTAACGCTTAAAAGGAAAAGGTGACGTTTTTATTTTCTTTCAACTGTTAGCCGTTCATTCTGAGGACTTGATATTGTTTTAAAAACAACAACCCCTGTTTTTACTTTTCTTCCATCATGAAAGTAAATCTGCAATCCACACGCGCAATGCTGCAGTTTGTTCATATTATTGGCAGGCAAACAGCGGAAAATTGTATTTTTATTCCTGTTAAAAGCAGGCGAAGCGTTACATTTGTTTTCCTGCTTTTCTAATAACCGTTACATCCGTACTTACCCTATTGAACACGCACCTGTTGGCAACCTGTGTTCCTGCTTATACCTGCTGCATTTTTGATGCCTTTGAAAACCTATCCGGACGATGCTGAACCCGTGCTGTTTCTTATTCAAGAAAACTTATTCAACCTTTTTTGGCAGCCGTTAATTTAAAAACGTATGATTTTTCTTTTGCCGCTACTGCGCTTTTGTGCAAGGCCAAAAGGAAAAAGAGACGTTTTTAAAAATAGTTAGCATCATTGCTGTTTACCGTATACCCCTCCAGTGCTTATGCATATTGAAGTATTGACCTGGCTTAGAAAATGGACTGTTGTAATGGTACTGCTGTGCAGCGCACACACCGTTATGGCGCAGCTTCAGGCCGCTTTTACGGTTGACAACGCCAGTGGCTGCTCGCCGCTTACAGTAGCTTTTACCAATACAACCACCGGCGCTTCGGCCAATGCGGTGTGGGAATGGAACCTGGGCAACGGTGCCAACAGCAATCGCAAGGATCCCTCCGCTATTTATTATGACGAACAAACCTATACCGTAACCTTAACCGTAAAAGACGGCGGACAAACCAGCACCAAAAGCGCCACCATCACCGTATACAAAAAACCGCAGGTAGATTTTTCAGTAATGCCGCAGCGCGGCTGCGCCCCTTTTAATGTAACCTTCAACAGCAGCGCCACGCCCGGCGACGGTACCATTACAGACTACTTCTGGGACTTTGGTGATGGTACTACCGACCAGGGAATTGATAAACAATCCATCAGCCACACCTACACCTTTGCGCAAAAGCCGCCGGTAAAGCTAACGGTCACTAATAGTTTTGGCTGCTACACCACAGCCGAAAAAAGTAACCTGCTGGAAGTAATACAGGGATTTAAAATTGATTTTAATGCCGACAACCCAATCATCTGCCAGCTGCCCGATGCGGTAACCTTTAGCGGCAATGCCACCGGCCCCGGCACATTGAGTTACAGCTGGGATTTTGGCAACGGCCAAACCGCCACCGGCAAAAGTCCGGCACCCGTTAGCTATACCAAAAAAGGCCTGTACACCGTAAAGCTAAAAGTAACCTCCACCGAAGGCTGCACCGACAGCCTGGTGAAAACGGCTTTTGTAAATGCCGCCAACTTCAACTCTGACTTTGCTGCACCTGCCGTGGTTTGTACGGCTTCGCCGGCTGTTTTCACCAACAGCAGCACACCGCAGCCAACCCAATCCATCTGGAACTTCAGCGACGATAATACATCGGTACCCGGCACCAATGCTACGCACTATTTTAGCCGGCCCGGCACTTTTAATGTGCAACTTGTAAACACTTATGGCGGCTGCTACGATACGGTAACGAAGGCTGTAACGGTTGTTGCAGGTTCGGCTACAAACGGTTTTTTAGCCGATAAAACCAGCAGCTGCAAAGCGCCGCTTACCGTAAATTTTGAAGATACTACAACCGGCGCCGTTAAGTGGCACTGGAACTTTGGCACCGGCAACGCAGCAGATACTGCCAACACGCAAAAACCTTCTTTTACTTTTACCCAAAATCGAAACTATACCGTAACACTTACCGTAACCAATGCGGCCGGCTGCCAGACAACGGTTACAAAAAACATTAACATCAGCCCGCTGAACGTAACCCTCGGCTACACCAAAAGCAACAGCGTGCACGGCCTGTACGGCTGCCCCGGCCTCACCATCAAGTTCAAATCGTTTCCGGAAAGTTCTATTAAAAATTTCAGGTGGGATTTTGGCGATGGCAGCACGGCTACCGTGGCAGAGCCCGAGCATACGTTTAACGACATTGGCAACTATACGGTCAAGCTTTATTACACCACTACCGCCGGCTGCGAAGACTCGGTAGTATATACCAACTATGTGCGCACCTACCGCAAGCCCGTAGTGGAATTTGAATCGTTGAGCGGATTGAGTATTTGCGGAAACACACCTGTACGCTTTGCCGACAGAACAGACACAGCTACCCGCTGGCGCTGGGACTTTGGCGATGGTGGCACCTCTACGGAGCAAAACCCCACCCATTCTTATTCGGCGGAAGGAGATTTTTCCATAACCCTTATTGCTACCAACCAATACTGCAGCGATACATTGGTAAAAGAGCAATTTATAAAACTAACGCCGCCGTTCCCCAGCATATCAGGCGTGGTAAAAGACTGTAACAACAGGGGAAAACTAACATTAAAGCAAACATCGGTAGGTGCTAAAAAATGGGAATGGAACTTTGGCGACGGCTCGCCTACCGAAACCTACACCACCGACCGGCTGGAGGTAACGCACACCTATACTAAATCGGGCGTATACAAAGTATTCCTGTATACCTCCAACGACCAGTGCACCACTTACGACACCATGTATATATCGGTACTAGTAAAACAAAAGCCCATCATCAGGGCCGATAAAAGCAGCCTTTGCGGCAGCGATACACTGAACGTAACCGTTACCAGGTTGGATCCCATTCAATATTACAATGAACAAACCAAACAGGTAAATACTTACCCCTACACCGGCCGCTGGGTGTACAGCGATGGCACTGTGCACAGCCAAACCAGCAGCAGCTGGCAGCCGCCACAGTTTTCACAAGGCCTTACCCGCCTGCGCCCCGGCCGCGACAGTATTCGCCTGATAACGTATGACGGCATCAACGGCTGTTACGATACTTCCAATTATGTTTCATTAACGGTGTCGGGGCCGGTGGCCGGCTTTACAAAAGAGGCAGCTATCAAGTGTGCACGTTCGCTTGTTTCGTTTACCGACACTTCACGTGGCACCGGCGGCGTACCTATCCGGCAATGGATCTGGAACTTTGGCGACGGCACCAAGAATACCTTAACCACAGGCGGCAGCATAAGCCACAGCTATGTGCAGCCAGGTTACTATTTCCCCAGCCTGAAAGTGGTAGATGCGAATGGCTGCTATGCTGAAACCGGCGCCAGTAGCAACCAGGTCACCATCTATGGCCCGCTGGCCGATTTTTATACGTTGGATACGGCCGTTTCTCCCAATCAACCGGTGCGGTTTGTAAACACCACCAACACCTGGCCGGGCTATCCGGTAACCTACAACTGGGACTTTGGCGATGGTAACAGCTCCAGCCAGTTTGCACCTATGCACCGATACACCAAAACAGGTTATTACACGGTTAAGTTAATTGCGAAAAGCTCTTTCGGCTGCACTGACTCGCTGGTGCGCGTAGCTTACATTGAAGTAAAAACGGTTAAATCTGCTTTTAAGGTTACTTCTTCTTATGTAAACAACAACAGTTGCCCGCCGCTGCTGGCGCGCTTCGAAAACATTTCTGTAAATGCCGACAGCGTCTTCTGGGATTTTGGCGACCTCAGTTATGCCGACAATGTGCGTACGCCCAATCACACTTATTTTCAACCCGGTGAGTACACCGTGTATCTGTATGCATTTGGTAAAGGTGGTGTGGTGGATACGGCTGTACAACAAATTAAAGTAAACGGCCCTTACGGCACTGTGGAACCCGACAAGCTGCAAGGCTGTGTGCCAACCGAATTTACATTAACCGCACATGCAACAAATGCAATTAGCTATACCTGGGACTTTGGCGATGGCAATGTGGCGCAGGGCGATGATACTACTTCGGTACACACCTATAGCAATGCAGGCATTTTCCGGCCACGGGTAATAATGAAGGATGCAGCAGGCTGCACGGCATCTTTCCGCGTAAAGGACAGCATCATTATCGACAAGATAGAAACTACAATTAACCCAAGCCAACGCATTATTTGCGATGAAGCAACCGTCAATTTCAGCAGCGATGTATTCAATTTCAGCAACGATTCGTTAAACACACCGTTACAATACTTTTGGAATTTTGGTACCGGCAATGCAAGTGATACATCCAATGAATCAGGAGGCCGTTTTCATTACGACAAGCCGGGAAAATATGCCGTTACGTTTAGTGCCACATCTGCCTACGGCTGTACACAAACCATTACCGATACCATAACTGTTCTGCAAAAACCGGCAATTGCTGTTAGTGCACTGTCGGCTGTTTGTGCGCAGGATTCGGTACGGTTTGGTGCAGAAGCCAATATGCCCAACCTGCAATGGCGCTGGAACTTTGGCAATGGAGAAAGGGATACGGTGCAGCGGCCAGCTGCGCGTACCTTCAATCAATCGGGAACGTTCGATGTGGAGGTAGTGGCCTTTAATGACCCGGCCTGTGCCGATACATCTGTAAGTAGCCTGATAATAAATGCGCTGCCGCAAATTGGCCTTTCTCCGCGCGACACCGTCATTTGCCGCGGCGATACCATTACCCTTCGAGCCAATGATGGTGCCACTTATGCCTGGACCTCCAACAGCGCATTGCCACAGCAAAACATACCCGCAATAAATGTATCGCCGGCGCAAAATGCTTTTTACAAAGTAAAAGTAACGACAGCTGCAGGCTGCGCCGCCGAAGACTCGCTGATGGTAACCGTGTCGCAGCCATTTGATGTGGCGGTAAAGCCGAATGACATTACCGTTTGTGCCGGAACGATTGTGCCGCTGCAGGCCGATGGTGCCGTGCGCTACCAGTGGCTGCCTGCAGATGGGTTAAGCAATGGCAGTGTAGCCAATCCTCTGGCAAGGCCGGCGCAGACAACTACTTACAAAGTAATAGGCTATGGTGCCGACCAGTGCTTTACCGATACGGCCGACGTGCGCATCAGCATTGTGCCGCTGCCGGAAGTAAGTGCAGGTAATGATACCACTGTGCAGGTAGGTAGTGTAGTGCCGCTGCGCGCGCTTACCAGTAGTGATGTTACCAAGGTATTGTGGACGCCGGCCGAGTACTTAAGCTGTACCGATTGCAAAACACCGCTGCGTGCGCTGCGCGAGC